>NZ_JARVSO010000020.1:2500-257348 GCF_030209155.1 Pseudomonas sp. fls2-241-TYG-175
AGCTTCTGCAGCGGCGTCATGGCTAGGGTGATCAACAGCAGTATCAACGCCCCCAACCCGAAGTTCTCGACCAGCGCCTTGCCCGGATCAGGACCCAGCGCAAATATCCAGGCCTGATAAAGCCACAGGACGGGCGCAACACAGGCAGCAAGAAATACGCAAAGACGTAGCAACGGATAGCGCATCAATAGTCCTTCCGCAGATCCATGCCTGCATAGAGAGAAGCCACCTCCTCCTCATACCCGTTGAACATCTTTGTATCCATGACATTGGGACTGAACAGCCCGCTCGGCAAACGTCGTTCGCGGGCCTGGGTCCAGCGCGGGTGATCCACGGTCGGATTCACGTTGGCATAGAAGCCGTACTCATTGGCCGCGATGCTTTGCCAGGTCGTTTTGGGCTGCTCGCTTACCAGGCTTATGCGCACAATGGATTTCACGCTCTTGAAGCCATACTTCCATGGCACCACCAACCGAAGGGGCGCGCCGTTCTGATTGGGTAATTCGCGGCCATACATCCCTACCGCCAGAATCGCCAGTGGATTCATCGCCTCATCCAGACGCAGCCCTTCTACATAAGGCCAGTCAATCAGTGCGAAATCGGAGCGCTGTCCGGGCATCGACTTGGAATCTTCAAGCGTCTCGAAACGAATGTATTTGGCCTTGGACGTCGGCTCGACCTGCTTGAGCAATGCCGAGATGGGAAAACCAATCCACGGAATCACCATCGACCAGGCTTCCACGCAGCGCAGACGATAGATGCGCTCTTCCAGCTGATAAGGCTTCATGAAGTCTTCGAGTGCGTAGCGCCCCGGCTTACCCACTTCACCATCGATCACCACACTCCACGGCTCGGTTTTCAAGGAACCTGCGTTTTTCGCCGGATCGCCCTTGTCAGTCCCGAACTCATAAAAGTTGTTGTAGTGCGTCGCGTCCTTGAAAGGCGTGATTGCCTCCCCCTTGACGTCCACCGCCTGCCATTTGGTGTCGGGAAGTTTTTCAGCAAACCAGCCCGGCGCCTTGCCCGCCTCCACATCGGCGTAACGGGAAGGGTCTGCAGCACTGGCCCAGCGCGGCAAGGCGCTCACGGCCAATCCGGCCAGAGAACTGGCCATCAGCGTACGTCGGGAAAGGTAAATGGATTCAGGCGTAACGTCGGACTCTTTGGAGTCGGACGCAGAAGGAAGCTTTATTAGCATGATGACTCCGCAGCCTAGGGGAACTGATGCACCAATAGACTACGGAGTATGGGGGAAAATAGATCAGTTGGAGGATTTGTGGCGACGAAGACGCAACAAATACTGAGCTGGCCCCGATAGCGCGTAACCGAGGAAGATCAGCAGCAGAATACGCGGCGGATCACTGAACACCACAGCGAATACCAGAACCACTGCCAGAATCGCAACGAACGGTACGCGCCCTCTCAGATCCAGCTCCTTGAAGCTGTTGTACTTGATGTTGCTGACCATCAACATACCGGCACCGGCCACCAGCAGCGCGACCAGGAACGACAGCTTGGAACCCTGAATGCCGAAGTCGCTGAACGCCCAGACAGTACCTGCCACCACACCCGCAGCAGCCGGACTGGCCAGACCGATGAAGTAACGCTTGTCAGCCTTGCCCACCTGAGTGTTGAAGCGCGCCAGACGCAACGCCGCACCGGCGACATAGATGAAGGCAACCATCCAGCCAACCTTACCCATGTCACCCAGCGCCCAGCCAAATGCCAGCAAGGCAGGCGCCACACCAAAGGCAACCATGTCGGACAGCGAGTCGTACTCGGCGCCGAACGCACTTTGCGTGTTGGTCATGCGTGCCACACGGCCGTCGAGACCGTCCAGCACCATGGCCACGAAGATGGCGATGGCGGCAAAGGCGAAGTACTTGCTGGCACCTGCCGTATCACCTGCGCTCAAGGCACTCTGGGCGCTCATGGAACTGATGATGGAATAGAAGCCCGCAAACAGATTGGCGGTGGTGAACAGATTGGGCAGTAGATAGATGCCGCGGTGACGGACCTTGCGGCCTTCGTCATCGTGCCCTTCTTCAACGTGCTCATCGATTGGTAGCAGACTTTCAGCGTCGGAGGCCTTGATAGGCTCTTCAGGACGTTCGCTCATGGACATTACCTTGCAGCGGTTTGAAAAGGTTCGACAGATGTCTGCGACGAGGGTTCGTCGGCAAACGATGCAGCTTTATACCAGAGCCAGGCCCCATAACGAAAAAACGCGGCCTGTTGGCCGCGTTTTTTCATGAACTGAAAAAGATCAGTTCTTGTCCTTGTCGACGATTTTGTTCGCCGCGATCCAAGGCATCATCGAGCGCAGTTTCTCGCCGATGATTTCGATGCCGTGCGCAGCGTTGTTGCGACGCTTGGCGGTCATCGATGGGTAGCCGGTAGCACCTTCGCTGATGAACATCTTGGCGTATTCGCCGTCCTGGATGCGCTTCAGAGCGTTGCGCATGGCCTGACGGGATTCAGCGTTGATGACTTCAGGACCCGTCACGTACTCGCCGTATTCGGCGTTGTTGGAGATCGAGTAGTTCATGTTGGCGATACCGCCTTCGTACATGAGGTCAACGATCAGCTTCAGTTCGTGCAGGCACTCGAAGTAAGCCATTTCCGGCGCGTAACCGGCTTCAACCAGGGTTTCGAAGCCAGCCTTGACCAGCTCGACGGTACCGCCACACAGAACAGCCTGCTCGCCGAACAGGTCGGTTTCGGTTTCGTCCTTGAAGGTGGTTTCGATGATACCGGTACGGCCGCCGCCAACGCCCGAAGCGTAGGACAGCGCGACGTTCTTGGCGTTGCCCGAAGCGTCCTGGTAAACAGCGATCAAGTCAGGAATACCGCCGCCCTTGACGAACTCGGTACGCACGGTGTGGCCTGGAGCCTTCGGCGCGATCATGATCACGTCCAGGTCGGCGCGTGGCACGACCTGGTTGTAGTGAATGGCGAAACCGTGGGAGAAGGCCAGTGTTGCGCCTTTCTTCAGGTTCGGCTCGACTTCGTTCTTGTACAGCTGGGACTGGAACTCGTCCGGGGTCAGAATCATGACGAGGTCGGCAGCAGCAACGGCGGAAGCAACGTCAGTCACTTTCAGGCCATGAGCTTCAGCTTTGGCGACAGTGGCTGAACCCTTGCGCAGGCCAACGGTGACATCAACGCCGGAATCTTTCAGGTTGCACGCTTGAGCGTGACCCTGGGAACCGTAACCGATGATGGCAACTTTCTTGCCCTGGATGATCGAAAGGTCGCAGTCTTTGTCGTAAAAAACTTTCATGGAAATCCCCTGTTATCTTGGCCGTTCAGGCCATTTGCTTAATGAGTTAAACGCTCAGCACTTTGTCGCCACGGGCAATGCCCGTCACGCCACTGCGTACTGTTTCCAGGATGGCGGCAGTGCCGATGGCCTGAATGAAG
The DNA here is from genome assembly GCF_030209155.1 of Pseudomonas sp. fls2-241-TYG-175. Classification (NCBI taxonomy): domain Bacteria; kingdom Pseudomonadati; phylum Pseudomonadota; class Gammaproteobacteria; order Pseudomonadales; family Pseudomonadaceae; genus Pseudomonas; species Pseudomonas sp. fls2-241-TYG-175. Next base: position 5,924 of record NZ_JARVSO010000020.1, read on the forward strand.
CTGTCCAGTTTGTCACTCGTACCGCTCAACTGCACGGTATAGACGCTGGCGGTCACGTCGACGATCTGCCCGCGGAAGATGTCCGTGGTGCGCTTGATCTCGGCACGCTGTGCGCCGGTGGCCTTGACCTTGACCAGCATCAGCTCGCGCTCGATGTGCGCGCTTTCCGACAGATCGACGAGCTTGACCACTTCGACGAGCTTGTTGAGGTTCTTGGTGATCTGCTCGATCACTTCATCATGGCCCACGGTGGTCAGCGTCAGACGCGACAGGGTCGGGTCCTCGGTTGGCGCGACCGTCAGGCTTTCGATGTTGTAGTTACGCTGCGAGAACAGCCCGACGACACGAGACAACGCACCCGGTTCGTTTTCCAGCAGTAGGGAAATGATGTGCCGCATGATTATGTCCGCTCCGTCTTGCTCAACCACATATCGCGCATGGAGCCGTCCTTGATCTGCATCGGATAGACGTGCTCGGTGACATCAACCTGAATGTCGAGGAAGACCAGACGATCAGTCATGGCAAAGGCTTCTTCCATTTTCGGCTTCAAATCTTTCAGGTCAGTGATGCGCATGCCGACGTGGCCGTAAGCTTCGACCAGCTTGACGAAGTCGGGCAGCGATTCCATGTAGGAGTGGGAGTGACGAGCGCCGTAGCTCATGTCCTGCCACTGGCGAACCATGCCCAGTACGCCGTTGTTGAGCAGAATGATCTTCACCGGCAAACCGTACTGCAGGCAGGTAGACAGCTCCTGAATGTTCATCTGGATGCTGCCTTCACCGGTCACACACGCAACGTGCGCATCCGGGAAGTTCAGTTTGACGCCCATGGCTGCCGGGAAACCGAAGCCCATCGTGCCCAGGCCACCCGAGTTGATCCAGCGGTTCGGCTTGTTGAAGCGGTAGTACTGAGCCGCGAACATCTGGTGCTGACCCACGTCGGAGGTGACATAGGCATCACCCTTGGTGACTTCGCACAAAGTTTCGATCACGGTCTGCGGCTTGATGACCGAGCCATCGCCACGGTTGTAAGGGAACAGGTCGCCGCCTGCACGCCACTCGTCGATCTGCTTCCACCAGGCAGCAACGGATGCCTTGTCAGGTGTCTCGCCGATGTCTTTGAGGGTGGCGACCATTTCGGTCAGCACGCTTTCGACAGGTCCGACGATTGGCACGTCGGCCTTGATGGTCTTGGAGATCGAAGCCGGGTCGATGTCGATGTGGATGATCTTGGCGTTCGGGCAGAATTTGCTCGCGCCATTGATGACCCGGTCATCGAAACGCGCGCCGACTGCGAGGATCACATCAGTGTGGTGCATGGCCAGGTTGGCGGTGTAGCTGCCGTGCATCCCGAGCATGCCCACGAACTGACGATCCGTGCCCGGATAGCAACCCAGGCCCATCAACGTATTGGTGACCGGCGCGTTGAGCAGTTGAGCCAGCTCGGTCAATTGCGCCGAGGCATTGCCCATGATCACGCCGCCGCCCGCATAAATGATCGGACGCTTGGCCGCCAGCAGCATTTCGACGGCCTTGCGGATCTGACCGGAGTGGCCGCGAACCGCCGGGCTGTAGGAACGCAGCTTGGCTTTCTTTGGGAAGACGTATTCGAACTTCTCGGCCGGGTTGGTCATGTCCTTCGGAATGTCGACGACGACAGGACCAGGACGACCGGATTGCGCCAGATAGAATGCTTTTTTCAGGATTTCCGGGATTTCCGACGCATGCTTGATCATGAAGCTGTGCTTCACGATCGGACGGGAGATACCGATCATGTCGGTCTCCTGGAACGCATCGGTACCCACCAGCGTACTGGCGACCTGACCAGACAGAACCACCATTGGAATGGAGTCCATGTAAGCGGTCGCGATACCGGTGATTGCGTTGGTTGCACCCGGACCGGAAGTGACCAGTACCACACCCGCCTTGCCGGTCGCACGTGCATAGCCATCGGCCATGTGCGTAGCAGCCTGCTCGTGGCGAACGAGGATATGGCTCACAGCCGGTTCTTTGAACAGGGCATCGTAGACATGCAGGAGAGCACCACCCGGGTACCCATAGATGTGCTCAACGCCTTCGTCACGCAAAAAGCGGACGATCATTTCAGCGCCAGATAAAAGCTCCACGTTGTTCACCTCTAAAACGCCAGAATACCGCCCACTCCGGGACGGGTCTTAATAGGTTTACTGCCAAGCAGAGCATGAGCGACGGTGGTCGCCGACTACGTCAGCACTGACTGAGCAAGTATTGGGATGCCCCTGAGTGTTGCGGAACATTCCCACCCAGCGCGAGGTAACGCGTTGCGGGTGTTACAGGTCGGCGCGGGTGTGCGCCTCATGATCTACCGAGAGGGTCTGCTTCTGGCAGTCCTTCTACAGCGAACTTTGGATTGTTGTGATTCGCCCCCCTCAAGTCAAGTCATCGTTGAGCTTTCTTGTTACCAAGGCCCTGAAATTGCACTGTTTCAGACTGAAGCGCACCGTTATGGTAGCTTTCCTGTGGCATAGACATTTCAAGGAAACACCATGCAATGGATGATCTTCGCTGCCGCGCTGGCCATGGCAGCGAGCACGAGCAGTCAGGCGGCACCCATCTATAAATGGGTGGACGCCCAGGGTGTCACCCACTTCGACGCCCATCCGCCTGCGGACAAAGAGGCGCAGCAGATCAATGTGCAAACCCCACAGCCTTCGTCTACACCCTCGCCTTCTGCCACCTCACCATCGGATGACGCTCAGCAACGCGCCGTCGATGCAAAAGTGAAGGCTCAGGTAAAGGTGCAGGAGGCGAAGCGGGAGGAAAGCTGCGAGGGGCTGCGCAACAACCTTGCGCAGTTGCAGAACAATCCGCGGATTCGGGAGCAGGTCGGTGGAGAAATCAGGCGTCTCACGGAAGAAAACCGCAAGACGCGCATCGAAGAGACGGAGAAAGCCATCAGCGAGTACTGCCGCTAGGCAGCACCCGGTCAGCTGACGGCAGTGATCAATTGATCGAAACGGGCCAGACTTTGCTGCAACAGTCTGGTTTCGCCCAAGCGCCCGGAATAGACCATCTCAGCCATTTCCAGAATCCCGGACGCATTGGGCAGCGGCAGGTCGCGCTCGAGGATGATCTTCATCCGCGGCAGGAAAATCCACTGCAGCCACTGCGCAAATTCCAGCGTGTCCACACAGAAAGGCTCCTGACTGGACAACGCCTGCTCGCTGGGCGGTGTGGTTTCCCACCACCCCAGCACCCGAAGCTCCCGCTCGATCAACAGCAACTGTTCGGCAATCTCAGGAAAGCGCTCGTCCATCAGCGGGCCTTTTGACGCGCCAGTGCCGCACCGGCAGCGTCGCCCTGCTTCTCGCGGGATTGAGCGATCAGTTCCCACAGGCTCGCCTGAAGGCTGGCGCGACCATTGGCATACGTCAGACCACGACGCGCGAGCTGCTCGGCCTGGGCTGCATCGCCCTGGGCCAGGCGAACCTGCGCCAGACGGTAAAGCACTTGCGGTTCGCGAGGCGCGACACGCTGGGCACGTTCAAGACTGGACGATGCACCGTTCAGGTCACCCCCGCTCTGCTGTTGCTGGGCGGTGGTCAGCAAGGCCAGTACCGGACCATCCAACTGCTCGTCTTCGGAAAGACCTCCACCGCTGGACGGAATCCCGGTAGGTGCCGATGAAGGCGGCATGCTGTAACTGGTATTGCCGGAAGGCGCAGGGTTGACAGGAGCCTGGTTGACTGGCGAGGTGTCGATAGCGGGTGCGTCGACACTGAAAGGAGCCTGACTGGCCGGCGGCGAAAACGTCTGCCCCGGATTGCTGCCACCAGCGCCAGGGATCATCACCACGACACCTGAGTCCTGCGGCACTGCCTGTGGTTGAGCCTGAGCCGTGTTTGTCTGGTTCGCGCCATTACGCGACGCAGAGACACGTTCGCCGTTTGACACTTTCGAACTCGAATCCACAACCGGAATCGAGCCGCGCTCCACACTGGCGCAACCGTTGAGCAACGCCAGAGTCGTTAGAGCTGGAATCCACCATTTATTCACTTCAAACCCTCATTGCTTAGTTCAACCACCCCTTGACCCAGTCCATCACCTCAGTGGCAGGTGCCGGAGTGCCGCCGCATGTGGCGCCGGGCTGGGGTTCACTGCCGCGAATATACGGCATCTGTACGGCATTCGGGCAGCTGGCATCAGAACCCTGTCCGGTCTGGGCGTTGACCCAGGCCTGGACGACGTTATCCGGCATGGCCATGTCCAGTGGCAACGGATCGGCCTTGCGCATGAAACTGGTCCAGACCTGCAACGCACCCGTGGCACCGGTGAACGGCGTCTTGCCGTTATCGTCGCGGCCCATCCACACCACGGCCAGCAGGTCCTGACTGAAGCCGGCGAACCAGCTGTCACGCGAATCGTTACTGGTACCTGTCTTGCCCGCGAGGTTCAGCGAGGCGGGCAACACGTTATAGACCGACTTGCCCGTACCTTCACGCATGACGCGCTGCATCGCATTCTGCACCAGATAAATGGCGCCCGGATCGAAGCGCTGTTCGATCTGGAACGGATAGCGCTTGAGCGGCTCGCCTTCTGCGGTCAGCACACTGCGAATACCGCGCATCGGCGTGTTGAAACCACCGCTGGCAATGGTCTGGTACATGGTGGCGACTTCCATCGGCGTCAGCCCGCCAGCGCCCAGCAGCATGGACGGATAGGCAGGCCACTCCCGCGTCACACCCAGCTTCGCCAGCGTCTTGAAGACGGTAGGAACACCCAGTTCAAGGCCCAGCTTGGCGGTGGACAGGTTGTAGGAATGCGCCAGCCCCTGATACAGGAAGATATTGCCGTGTGACTTGTGATCGTAGTTCTGGGGTTTCCAGACCTGGCCATCAGCGCCCTTGACCTGAAACAGTTCATCGGCGATCCAGCTGGTCAGCGTGTACTGACTCGGACGCTCAAGCGCGGTGAGGTAGATGGCCGGCTTGACCAGCGAGCCGATAGGCCGCACGGCGTCGATGGCACGGTTGAAACCTGCAAACCCTGCCTGACGACTGCCCAACAGGGCCTGCACTTCACCGGTTTCCGGGTTGGTCACGACCATTGCCGATTCAACGTCGTCGGAACCCTTGCGCCCGGCCAGCCGCTTGAACGTATCGTCCATGGCCGCCTGGGACTTCATCTGCAGAATCGGGTCGAAGCTGGTGAAAATCCGCAGCCCCTCTTCGGTCAAGTCTTCGTCGCGGTAGTCTTCACGCAATTGACGCTTGACCAGATCCAGGAAGGCGGGGAACGAGCTGTCGGCCAGCGTACCGGTCTTGGTCACGCCCAACGGCATCTTCTTGGCTGCCGCCACGACTTCAGCGGTGGCAACGCCTTGCTGCTCGAACAGATCAAGCACCAGATTACGGCGCTCGAGCGCGCGCTCGGGATTACGACGCGGGTTATAGAAGGAGGGCCCCTTGACCAGCCCGACCAGCATCGCCACTTGATGGATTTTCAGCTCGGACAGAGGCTGACTGAAGAAGTACTGGCTGGCCAGACCGAAGCCATGCACTGCACGCTGACCATCCTGACCGACGAACACCTCATTGAGGTAGGCCTCGAGGATCTCCTGCTTGCTGTAATGGATCTCCAGCAGCACGGCCATCATGGCCTCGGTCAGTTTGCGCGAGAGACTGCGCTCGTTGGTCAGGTAGAAGTTCTTCACCAACTGCTGGGTCAGCGTACTGCCGCCCTGACGCATCTGCCCCTGAGACGTGTTGACCCAAATGGCGCGCGCGATGGATTTGGGCGACACACCGAAGTGGTGGTAGAAATCACGGTCTTCAACCGCTACCAGCCCGTCGAGCAGGTATGGCGGTGCCTGATCCAGCTTGATGAGGATCCGGTCTTCAAGATTCTTGGGGTACAGCCCGCCGATCAGCAGTGGCTCGAGACGGGCCACTGCCAGCTTGCCGCCGTTGCCGGACGACAGGTCGGCCACGTAATCACCGGAGAAGCGCACGCGCACCTGCTGGGCCGGGTCAGTGCCTTCGTAAAACTGGAAGCCACGGGTATTGAGGTCGACTGTGTTGCCGTTGACGGCGGCCGCGCCAGGACCGTTTGCCACGCTTTCGCGGCGGTAGCCCAGCGCATCGAGCTCGATGAGAAAGTCATCGCGACTGAGCTTCTGGCCAACGAACAGCTCCAGCGGACGCGCGTAGACCTTCGCAGGAATCGTCCAGCGCTTGCCGGAGAATTTTTCCTGGACGATCGCGTCAAGGTAGATGGCCAGTCCAGCCACCAAGACCAGACCGACAATGCTGAGCTTCAACGCCCAGCCCAGCCACTTGCGCAGGCTGCCGGAGGGTTGTTTTTTCGAGGGACGAGAGGTGCGGGATCGAGTCATGGGCGCGGATTATACGCACTTTGCATGGCTTCGACAGACGCCCGAGTCGGCGGTTTGCAGCGTCGCGCCAAGCGGCCATAATGGCCGCATCTAACAGTTACATTTTTTGAATCCATTCCTGAAGGATCGCCCGTGAGCCAGTCTTTGATCGCAGCCCTGCAAAATCCCGCTCTTTTCCCACATCCGGTAGAAGATTTTCAGGTTATCGAAACCCATATCTCATGGGTATTGCTCACCGGCCCCTACGCCTACAAGATCAAAAAGCCCGCGAACTTCGGCTTTCTCGACTTCACCACGCTGTCGTCGCGCGAGCATTTCTGCAACGAAGAACTGCGCCTGAACCAGCGCATGACCGACGATCTGTATCTCGAAGTGCTGCCGATTACTGGTTCTGTCGAAGCCCCGCAACTGGGCGGCAGCGGTGAAGTCATCGAGTACGCGCTCAAGATGCGTCAGTTCTCGCAAGCCAACCTGCTGAGCACCCTGCAGGCTAACGGCGAGCTGACCGCCGGGCATATCGACGAACTGGCGATCCAGATCGCCGGGGTTCATGAGCAGGCACCACGCGTCATGGCTGACACTGATCTCGGTTCGCCCGACAGCGTCATGGCGCCAGTGCTGCAGAACTTCGAGCAGATTCGCCCTCTCATCAGCGAAAAATCTGATCTGACTCAACTCGATGCCTTACAGGCATGGGCAGAATCGAGCTTCGAGCGCCTCAAGCCGTTGATGACTCAGCGCAAGGCAGAAGGCTTTATCCGCGAATGCCATGGCGACATCCATCTGGGCAACGCGACCGTGATCGACGGCAAGGTCGTTCTGTTCGACTGCATCGAGTTCAACGAGCCGTTCCGTAAGACTGATGTCTACGCCGACATCGGCTTTCTGGCCATGGACCTGGAAGACCGCGGCTTGAAATCGCTTTCTCGACGCCTGATCAGCCTGTATCTGGAAAAGACCGGCGACTATGACGGCCTTGAACTGCTCAACTTCTACAAGGCCTACCGTGCGATGGTGCGCGCCAAGGTTGCGCTGTTCAGCCAGCCCGCCGACGCCGACGGCGTTCAACGTGCTGCGACCCTTCGCCAGTACCGCAATTACGCGAACCTGGCCGAGAGCTACAGCGCCATTCCATCGTGCTTTATGGTGGTGACCCACGGGGTTTCTGCTGTCGGCAAAAGCCATGTCGCCATGCGTCTGGTCGAATCGCTGGGCGCGATCCGTCTGCGTTCGGACGTAGAGCGCAAGCGCATGTTCTCCGATGAAAGCACCGCGCTTTACGGAGATCAGGCCAGCAGCGCGACCTACAATCGTCTGCACGAGCTGGCGGGAAAAACATTGCGTGCAGGCTTTGCCGTCGTGATTGACGCCACCTATCTCAAGCACGAACAGCGCGTTGCAGCCGCCAAAGTGGCCGAAACCACTGGCGTACCGTTCCTGATTCTGGATTGCGAAGCGCCGGACGCCGTTATCGAAGGCTGGCTGGCACAGCGTCAGGCGCAGAACTCCGATCCTTCGGACGCGACCATGGACGTTATCAAGGCCCAGCAGGCCAGCCGCGAGCCACTGACCGAGGAAGAAATCGTCTACAGCAAGCATGTTGCGACCAACCAGAGCAGTGATCTGGACGGCCTGATCGACCAGTTGCGCCAGCGTCTGCCCGGCCTCTGAGATCAAGGCTCAGCCGTTGGGCAGGTAGTGCTTCACGGCTGAGCAATGGTGGCGATATACTGGCGCCATAATTCCAACGCAAACCACGAGGCCATCATGAGCCAGCCCAAACAGATCGACTCACCGCTTTACATCATGCTGCGTAGAGACGACGTCGAAGGCTTCAACCAGGAAAAGCCGAAGACCGGCACAATCGACATGGCCGGGGGCGATTTCCGGGGGCTGGATCTGCGTGAATTGGATACCACCGGTATCGACTTTACCGATGCCTACTTCCGCTCGGCAGATCTTCGCGGCCTGGATTTGCGCAACACGCCAATGGAAGGTGCGAGCATTGCGCATGCACAGATTTCGGGGGCTTATTTCCCGGCAGAGCTCACCGCAGACGAAATTCTGATGTCGGTGAATTTCGGTACCCGCCTGCGCTATCGCACTCACTGAGCATTGCTTTTCAGCTATTGCTCTTGAAACACCGTCTGAACCGGTATGCGCAACGCATGCCGGATGTGAGCGGTTTTTTGTTCGTTCATGCACGTCCTGCGACGCCCTCCCCCTTGCTGCCCAATGCTTTTTGGCATCGATTTCTAGCACCTGACATACGGGGAAAAGAACTGTTGACTTACAAATGAGAATAGTTATGATTATCACATCCGGTCGCGAGACTGGATGATAACTGAAAGACCTTGGTTCGGACTTTCAGATTATCTCCTCATCAGGCTAATCACGGTTTTTGACCCGGCTCTTTGCCGGGTCTTTTTTTTGCCTTCGAAAGATGCTTAGTGACCTGTCGATGCGTACAAGCCAAGCCTTCCCAGCAGGTCATCAAGCAGACTCGATCCGCCCAGCCGTACTCGCTCACTTACTATCCAGTGAGCTCCAAACCTGGCATGAGCCAACTGGATGAAAAGCCTGGCGTCTTCGAAGGTGCGAAGCCCGCCTGCGACCTTGAAGCCGACCTGCCCGCCCGTGTCGGCAATGGACTCCAGCATGATTCGCGCAGCCTGAGGCGTCGCGTGACGCGCGGACTTGCCGGTGCCGGTCTTGAGAAAGTCGGCACCCGCCTCTATGGCAGCGCGGCATGCCGTATGAATGACTTCCGAATCTCTCAATTCGCCAGTTTCGAGCGTTACCGTCAATTTGACCCGACCGTCGAGGCGGGCTCGGCAGGCCGAGAGCAAGTCCGCGCCTGTCTGCTGATCGCCGCCGAGCAATGCGCGAAAGGGATAAACCACATCGACCTCGTCGGCGCCCGCAAGTATGGCCGCACGCGTCTCGGAAGCCGCCGCCTCGAGATCCGTTCCCCCGTGGGGAAAGTTGACCACGGCCACAACCCGGACCTGATGCGCCCGAAGTCGATCCAGCGTCGTACGCGCCAGACAGACAAAACGCGGAGAAACACAGACTGCGGCTACAGGCCCCAGCGGCGTCAGTGCCCGCTGACAGACCCCGATGATGCGCTGTTCGGTGTCGTCGTGATTGAGGGCGAAGAGCTCCATCAAGGCTATGGCCTGGCGTGCCAGTTGCTCATCATCGGCAGTGATCGCTGTCATGGGTAGATCGCTCGCAAAAACGGGAGCGAGACGATATACGAGCCAGCGCTTCGGAAGGACGCGCCCTTGCAGCTCGGGACAAGTACCACGTCAAACAAGGAAAAATCCGATGCTACCGAATGCCTGGGTCCTGCCTGGGTCTGGCAACTGTGTACCAGACGTAGTCGGCACTTCCATCAGCAATCTCATCCCCTATCTGAGCCAGCAGTAGCACGAGTGGCGCGGCGCCCGTGTCAAGATCCGCCATGTGCAGGGGCGCGCCTGCATCCTTGCGTGCGTGCCAGAAACCTGCGATCAGAATCGCGGGAGTGGGTGCGTCGAGCAGGCTTCGGGCAAGACGTCGATCCCGCTGCTGCTGCACAGCCAGCGTCGCCGCCTCCTGACCTTCAGGCAGAAGGCCTTCATGCGAGGCACGCAGATGCCCCATCAACAGTATCTGCACTTCGGGAGCATTAGAGCGCGAACCCGGAAGTGCAGGAACGTGCTGATAAATCGACTTTACTTCGCCCAGATCGAGATTGGCTGACAGCAAGGGGTAAGGCTGAGCCAGCGCAAACCGCACGACCGGGCCATGCAGGGTCCAGTTCCAGCCTGATTGCCATTGCAAGGCTGCGGGCAGGTCCACAGGCCCATCTGACTGGGTAATCTGCTCTCGGACCGAGTCGACAGAGGCCTGCTGGTTCGGGCTCAGCGTTTCGAGCAGCACACTCCCTTGGGCTCGCTGGTCGGCCAGCACCTGCAAAAGCCATAATTGCACGGCATGGTGATCGGGGTTGTCGTGCTGTTGGCCCACCAGAACCCTGGGGGCGGCAGCGAGGCGCTCGGCAAGCTGCCTGCTTGTCAGCACCAGGCCACTCTGGGTGTCACGAATCATTCCTGAATCCAACTGCTCACGTGTGGCCCGAAAATCCAGGCATCAGGCAACATTACCTGATCACATTGGCGCGCTACCAGACTAACATCACACCCAATGACCCTGGCGGCAGACATTTCGACCAGGGCAACGTCAAAGACCATTCATGCTTCATGGGGTTTTCTTGAGATTTCTTTGCGCATCCAGCCACCTGCCGGAATCACAGAGCCGGGGGTTCGAGCTGGAAGACTACAAGCTTCTGGCGATACGCCGACAAGGCGAGGTTTTCATCTACAAAAACCGCTGCCCGCATCGCGGCATCCCTCTGGAAAGGCAGCCCGACCAGTTTTTGGACAGCAGCGCCAGCCTGATCCAGTGCGCCACCCACGGTGCACTGTTTCTGATCGAGAATGGCGAATGCGTGGCCGGCCCCTGCGAAGGTCAGTCACTGACCGGACTCGATTGCCATGAAGATGCGCAGGGCATCTGGGTAACGCTGCCCGAAGACGACCTGCGGGACTGAGCACCCGATCATCGCTGGCTTATTCCAGCCATTGCACCCGCAAGGGCCGGTCGATACGTACTTCCTGCGGATCCAGCTGCACGCCGTAGGCCAGAACCTCGACACCGGCATCCATCGCGTCCTTCAACGCCAGCGCATAAGCGGGATCAATCTCCTGCGCCGGTCGCACCGATTCGATCCCGGTGAGGTTGACGCAATACAGCAGGACCGACCGCACGCCATCGCGTGCCAAAGCCGCCAGTTCGCGCAGGTGACGCGCTCCACGTTGTGTCACGGCATCAGGAAACGCCGCGACAGCCGACCCGTCAAAGCCGAGGGTGACGCTTTTTACTTCCAGATACACAAAACCGTCGGGATACTCGAGACGGAAATCGACCCGGCTTTTTTCCTGCCCATACGCCACCTCGCGCTTGAGCGCAGTGAAACCGTCGAGCTCACTGATCACTCCAGCGCGCAAAGCTTCCTCCACCAGGGTGTTGGCGCGCCCGGTATTGATGCACGCGAAACGGCCCTGCGGCGTTTCACTGATTTCCCACGTTCCCGGCAATTTGCGCTTCGGATCATTGGAGCGACTGAACCAGACTCGCCCTCCCGGCATCATGCAATTGAGCATCGAGCCGGTGTTGGGGCAATGAATGGTCAACAGCTCGCCGCTTTCGGTCTCGATATCGGCCAGGAAACGTTTGTAGCGAACAATCAGGCGACCCTGCTCCAGCTCAGGCGAAAACCGCATCAGGCGCTCCAGCTGCGCAGGCCGCGGGCGATGCGCTCGACAGCCTCCTGCAATCTGGACAGGCTCTGGGTGTAGGCAAAGCGCACATGATGCCCGGCCAGATGACGACCAAAGTCCAGCCCGGGCGTGAACGCGACATGTTCGGTTTCAAGGAAGTGTCGACAGAAAGCAAAGGCATCACCACCGAAGGCGCTGATGTCGGCATACAGGTAAAACGCGCCCTCAGGCTCGACAGCAATACCAAAACCCAACTCCCGCAAGGCAGGCAGCAGGAAATCCCGACGGCGACCGAATTCTGCACGGCGCTGCTCGAGAATCTCCAGCGTCTGCGGTTCGAAGCAGGCGAGCGCCGCGTATTGCGCCATGCTGGGCGCACTGATGTAGAGGTTCTGAGCCAGCTTTTCCAGGTCGCCAACCGCGTCTGCCGGCGCGACAAGCCAACCCAGACGCCAGCCGGTCATGCCGAAGTACTTGGAAAAACTGTTGAGCACAAAGGCGTCATCATCGACTTCAAGCACGCTGCTGGCGTCCATGCCATAGGTTAGGCCGTGGTAAATCTCGTCAACCACCAGATGCCCGTTGCGCGCCTTCAGGGTCTGCGACAGAGCGGCCAGTTCATCGCGATGCAACAGGGTACCGGTGGGATTGGCGGGCGATGCCACCAACGCACCGACACTGTCGTCATTCCAGCATCGTTCGACCAGTTCGGGCGTCAGTTGATAGCGCTCCTGCGGGCCGACCGGCACCAGTTGGGCGCCACCTTCGACCAGACGCAGAAAATGCCGATTGCACGGATAACCCGGGTCGGCAAGGAGCCAGTGCTTGCCCGGATCCACCAGCAGACTGCTGGTCAGCAGCAGCGCACCCGAACCGCCCGGCGTGACCAGAATTCGCTCGGGATCGATTTCAACCTGATAACGCTGGGCATAGAAACCGGAAATCGCCTCACGCAACTGGGGCAGCCCACGGGCGGCGGTATAGCGTGTCTTGCCGTCTGCCAGGGCCGCTTGGCCGGCCGCAATAATGGGTGCGGCCGTAGTGAAATCCGGCTCGCCTATTTCCAGATGGATAACGTCGTGACCCGCCGCCTGCAGTTCATTGGCACGCGCCAGCAGCGCCATGACATGAAACGGTTCGATGGCGCGACTGCGCGCACTGTAAGGCTGGGCCATGGGTCTTCCTTTATGACGAAGGCTTCTGGAAATGTGATTGTCACGACAGAGGAGCACGATTCTACCCACCCTGCGCCAGCGGTACCCTAAATGATCTTGCAGGGCGTATCGATAAAGCCGGAAGAAAAGAAAGCTACGACGGCCGTCCAGAGCTAGAGTTCATTTAAGGTAAAGGCAGTTTCGTTCCGGTCGCCTCTGCAAGCAGACCGCTTCGTCATGCTCGACAACCGGGAGTAGCGCACTCCGATTTGATCTGGTAAGTTCGCCCGCTTGCAGCTGCAGGGCCGACGGGTGTCGGTGATGGAACAATCCTGCGCAATAGATTAGAAGAGTGAGAGGCGGTCCATACATGCCCACCCCAGAAAAGCAACAGAACCATCTAATCAGCGGCTTTTCACCCTACGTTCCGACGAAGGATGAAGAGTACATGAGCGAGCCTATGCGCGCGCACTTCACCAAGATCCTGAACAAGTGGAAACAGGACTTGATGCAAGAGGTCGACCGCACGGTGGACCACATGAAGGACGAAGCTGCCAATTTCCCTGACCCGGCGGACCGCGCCAGTCAGGAAGAAGAGTTCAGCCTTGAACTTCGCGCCCGTGATCGCGAACGCAAACTGATCAAGAAGATCGACAAAACGCTGCAACTGATCCTTGACGAAGAGTATGGCTGGTGCGAATCCTGCGGCGTCGAGATCGGCATCCGCCGCCTCGAAGCCCGCCCGACTGCGGATCTGTGCATCGACTGCAAGACGCTGGCGGAAATCAAGGAAAAACAGGTCGGTAAGTGACCTGCAGGACCTGCCTTGAATAAAAAAGACGCTTCGGCGTCTTTTTTTTGTTTTTACGGATCAGGAAGTCGCTTTTGATCGCGCACATCGCTCTACGTGGAGATGCAGCTCGCCTCACGCTTGCTCGCCAAAGCTGCGCACCAGTAACATCCGGCCCATGAAAAAATCTGCCTACATCGGGCGCTTTGCGCCTACGCCCAGTGGTTATCTGCATTTTGGTTCGCTGGTCGCAGCGCTTGCGTCCTATCTCGACGCGCGCGCAGCAGGCGGAAAGTGGCTGATGCGCATGGAAGATCTGGATCCGCCCCGTGAAGTGACCGGTGCGCAAGCCGCCATTCTCGAAACACTGGAACGTTACGGTTTCGAGTGGGACGGCGAGCTGGTCCGTCAGAGCGAGCGCCACGACGCCTACGCCGCCATTATCGATCGCTGGTTCAGCCATGGCCTGGCCTACGCCTGCACCTGCTCACGCAAACAACTCGAAGAATATAACGGCGTTTATCCCGGCCTGTGCCGCAACGCAGGGCATTCGCCCGACAATGCCGCCATCCGTATTCGTGTGCCTGAACTGGAATATCGCTTCGAAGACCGGGTGCAAGGCACGTTCCGCATGCACCTGGGCAATGAAAGCGGAGATTTCGTGATTCGCCGCCGGGATGGCCTGTACGCCTATCAACTGGCAGTCGTCATCGACGATGCCTGGCAAGGCGTGACGGATATCGTGCGCGGCGCGGACCTGCTGGACTCGACTCCCCGCCAGTTGTATCTGCAGGAGTTGCTGGGCATTCCTGAGCCGCGCTACCTGCACGTGCCGCTGATTACCCAACCGGACGGCCACAAGCTCGGAAAATCCTATCGCTCGCCGCCCTTGCCTGCCGATCAGGCCACGCCCCTGCTGCTGCGTGCCTTGCGTGCGCTGGGTCAGCCCACCGATTCGCAGTTGATGTACGCAACAGCGCACGAGGTGCTGGCCTGGGGCGTCGAGCACTGGAACCCGGACCTTATCCCCAGGCTGCACAACATTGAAGAAGCCCGGATAGACTGAGCCAGAGCGGTTGCTGAAAACTACTGCTTATGGCTACTTGCAGCTTGTCGCGCATCCGTTACCATGCCGCTCCTCATCTACCAGCGCAGGGAGACCAGATGTACATATACCGGTTGGTTTTGCTTCTGGTGGTAGGTATTTACCTTTTCTCCCCGGCCATCATGGACTGGTGGATCGACGCGACAGGTGCCTGGTACCGGCCTTATCTGCTTTGGCTGATCCTGATCGTGGTGACTTTCATTCTGCAGAGCCAGCGAGATGCCGATGAGCTTTAGCCTGACGCAGATGTTGCTGGTGAGCGCCGGCTATCTGCTGGTGCTGTTTGGTGTTGCCTGGGTCAGCGAGCGCGGCCTGATTCCGCGCGCAATCATTCGTCATCCACTGACCTACACCCTGTCGTTGGGCGTCTATGCCAGTGCCTGGGCGTTCTACGGCACGGTCGGGCTGGCCTATCAGTACGGCTATGGCTTTCTGTCCAGCTACCTCGGTGTGTCCGGTGCATTCCTGCTGGCACCGGTGCTGCTTTACCCGATTCTGAAGATCACCCGTACCTACCAGCTGTCATCACTGGCCGACCTGTTCGCGTTCCGCTTCCGCAGTACCTGGGCGGGCGCGCTGACCACGGTGTTCATGCTGATTGGTGTGCTGCCCTTGCTGGCGCTGCAGATTCAGGCGGTTGCCGACTCGATCAGCATCCTGACGCGCGAGCCGGTGCAGGACCGTGTGGCCGTGGCGTTTTGCGCGATCATCATGCTGTTCACGATCTTCTTCGGCTCACGGCACATCGCGACGCGTGAAAAACATGAGGGGTTGGTGTTCGCCATCGCCTTTGAATCGCTGGTCAAACTTATCGCTCTGGGCGGCGTTGGTCTGTATGCGCTGTACGGCGTGTTCGATGGCCCGCAGCAACTGGAACTCTGGCTGCTGCAGAATCAGACCGCCCTGGCTTCGCTGCACACACCGCTGCAGGAAGGTCCGTGGCGCACGTTGCTGCTGGTGTTCTTCGCCTCGGCGATCGTGATGCCGCACATGTACCACATGACCTTCACCGAAAACCTCAACCCGCGCTCGCTGGTCAGTGCAAGCTGGGGCCTGCCCTTGTTCCTGCTGCTGATCAGCCTCGCCGTCCCGCTGATTCTCTGGGCCGGACTCAAGCTCGGCGCGACGACCAGCCCCGAATACTTCACCCTCGGCATCGGCATGGCCGCCAACAAGCCGGCCCTCGCGCTGCTCGCCTACATTGGCGGTCTGTCAGCGGCCAGCGGACTGATCATCGTCACCACGCTCGCGCTGTCGGGCATGGCGCTCAACCATCTGGTGCTGCCGCTTTACCAGCCTCCGGCTGAAGGCAACATCTATCGCTGGCTGAAATGGACCCGACGCGGGCTTATCGTGGCGATCATCGCCGCAGGCTATGGCTTCTACCTGATGCTCGGCGCCCAGCAGGATCTGGCCAATCTGGGCATCGTGGCCTTCGTTGCGACGCTGCAGTTTCTGCCAGGCGTGCTGTCCGTCCTGTACTGGCCGACTGCGAACCGGCGCGGCTTTATTGCAGGGCTGCTGGCCGGGATCGCGGTCTGGGTGGTGAGCATGCTGTTGCCGCTGATCAGCAACCTGCAGGGCTTCTACATTCCGCTACTGAACATGATCTACGTGCTGGACGACACTAGTTGGCACATGGCGGCCATCGCGTCCCTGGCCGCCAACGTGCTGTTGTTCACCCTGGTGTCGCTGTTCACCAATGCCAGCGCCGAAGAAGTCAGCGCCGCCGAAGCCTGCGCAGTCGACAACGTGCGCAGGCCGCAACGCCGCGAACTGCACGCCGTATCGCCACAGGAGTTCGCCACGCAACTGGCCAAGCCGCTGGGCGCGAAGGCGGCGCAGAAAGAAGTCGAACAGGCCCTGCGCGATCTGTATCTGCCTTTCGATGAACGCAGGCCTTACGCCTTGCGGCGTCTGCGCGACCGGATCGAGGCTAATCTGTCCGGCCTGATGGGCCCCAGTGTCGCTCAGGACATGGTGGAGACGTTTCTGCCGTACAAATCGGGCAGCGAAAAATACGTCACCGAAGATATCCATTTCATCGAAAGCCGGCTTGAGGATTACCACTCGCGCCTGACCGGTCTCGCTGCCGAGCTCGATGCGCTGCGCCGCTACCATCGCCAGACCCTGCAGGAACTGCCGATGGGCGTGTGCTCGCTGGCCGAGGATCAGGAAATCCTGATGTGGAACCGGGCCATGGAAGAGTTGACCGGCATCGTCGCGCAGCGCGTCGTGGGTTCGCGCCTTGAAACCATTGCCGAGCCTTGGAAAGGCCTGCTGACCGGCTTCGTCAGCGTGCCTGACGAACACTTACACAAGCAGCGCCTTGGCCTGGACGGGCAGACCCGCTGGCTCAACCTGCACAAGGCGGCCATCAACGAGCCGCTCGCTCCGGGCAACAGCGGTCTGGTACTGCTGGTCGAAGACCTGACCGACACTCAGATGCTTGAAGACAAGCTGGTGCACTCGGAACGACTGGCGAGCATTGGCCGACTGGCGGCAGGTGTCGCCCACGAGATCGGCAATCCGATCACCGGTATTGCCTGTCTGGCGCAGAACCTTCGGGAAGAGCGTGAAGAAGACGACGAGCTGAAGGAAATCAGCAGCCAGATTCTCGAACAGACCAAACGCGTGTCGCGTATCGTGCAGTCGCTGATGAGCTTTGCCCACGCAGGCGCTCATCAGCACAGCGACGAAGCCGTCTGTCTGGCCGAAGTGGCTCAGGATGCCATCGGCCTACTGGCACTGAACAGACGCAATTTCGAAGTGCAGTTCTACAACCTGTGCAACCCCGAACACTGGGTCGATGGTGACCCGCAACGGCTTGCGCAGGTGCTGATCAACCTGCTGTCCAATGCGCGCGATGCTTCGCCTGCGGGCAGTGCGGTCAGGGTCAAGAGTGAAGCATCCGAACACACTGTGGATTTGATCGTCGAGGACGAAGGCAGTGGAATATCCAAGGCAATCATGGACCGATTGTTCGAGCCATTCTTCACCACCAAGGACCCCGGTGAAGGAACAGGACTGGGGCTTGCGCTGGTCTATTCCATCGTTGAAGAGCATTATGGACAAATCACCATCGACAGCCCGGCCGACCCCGAGCACCAGCGTGGTACCCGTATCCGGGTGACTCTGCCACGCCATGTCGACGCGACGTCCACCGCGAACTGAGACCGTCGAGAGAACTGAATCAATGCCGCATATTTTGATCGTCGAAGACGAAACGATTATCCGCTCAGCCCTGCGTCGCCTGCTTGAACGCAATCAGTATGAAGTCAGTGAAGCCGGTTCTGTTCAGGAGGCTCAGGAACGTTTCAGCATCCCGTCCTTTGACCTGATCGTCAGTGACCTGCGGCTGCCGGGCGCGCCCGGTACCGAGCTGATCAAGCTGGGCGAAGGCAAGCCGGTGCTGATCATGACCAGCTACGCCAGCCTGCGCTCGGCAGTCGACTCGATGAAAATGGGTGCGGTGGATTACATCGCCAAGCCCTTTGATCACGACGAAATGCTTCAGGCCGTGTCGCGCATCCTGCGCGACCGCCAGACGGTCAGCAGCCTGCAGGCCGAACGCAGCGCCATGGGTAAGGTGAGCAGTGCCGAAAAAGGTACGGCGCCGAACAACAATGGCGAGATCGGCATCATCGGCTCGTGTCCGCCGATGCTCGATCTTTACAGCAAGATTCGCAAAGTCGCGCCGACCGATTCCAACGTGCTGGTTCAAGGCGAGTCGGGCACGGGTAAAGAGCTGGTCGCCCGCGCCCTGCACAACCTGTCGCGCCGCGCCAAGGCTCCGATGATTTCCGTCAATTGTGCAGCCATTCCAGAGTCGCTCATCGAGTCCGAGCTGTTCGGCCACGAGAAAGGCGCGTTCACCGGTGCCAGCGCCGGGCGTGCCGGTCTGGTGGAAGCGGCGGATGGCGGCACACTGTTTCTCGACGAGATCGGCGAACTGCCGCTTGAAGCCCAGGCGCGCCTGTTGCGCGTCCTGCAGGAAGGCGAGATTCGTCGGGTTGGCTCAGTGCAGTCGCAAAAGGTCGATGTGCGACTGATTGCAGCCACTCACCGGGACCTCAAGACCCTGGCCAAGAACGGCGAATTCCGTGAAGACCTTTTTTATCGCCTGCACGTCATCGCCCTCAAGCTTCCGGCGTTGCGCGAGCGTGGCAGCGATGTGCTCGAAATCGCCCACGCCTTTCTGGCACGTCAGAGCGCCAAGGTCGGCCGTAACGACCTGAAGTTCGCACCTGATGCCGAGCAGGCGATTCGTCACTACAGCTGGCCGGGCAACGTCCGGGAACTGGAAAACGCAGTAGAGCGTTCGGTGATTCTCTGCGAGAACCCGGAGATCACCGCCGACCTGCTGGGTATCGACATCGAGCTGGACGGTCTGGGTGACGATGAGTACATGGGCCTTGCGCCGCTGCCCAGTGGTTCGACCTCCGGCAGCAGCGAGCCGACCGAGGACCTGTCACTCGAAGATTATTTCCAGCATTTCGTTCTGGAACATCAGGACCATATGACCGAAACCGAGCTGGCTCGCAAACTCGGGGTCAGCCGCAAGTGCCTGTGGGAACGTCGTCAGCGCCTGGGGATACCCCGTCGCAAGGGTGTAACCAGCGAAACCTGACACCTTGCGCGAGGCTCTGGCACGCGGTGCTCAGGGCTTTGCGCAAACTGTTACCCTCCTCGTCTCACGTAACAGAAGCCGGGTCTTACGGTAACGAAGTCCCGGCTTTTTTATGCCTGCCGTTCCCGACAAAAGCCAGCGAAGCCCCGGTTTACGGGGCTTTTCAAAAGTTGGCACAGGTCCTGCTATATCTCTTGTACAAGAAGAACAACAAGCAGCACGACACCCATAACAAGAACAATACGAATCGACTCACGCATAACAAGAACAACACGGCGGAGGCGCAGCTAACTGATTCTTTTGGAGAGGAGTTGTATTTGGGGCTTGCCCCGCAACCAGGCCGAGAACAACAAAAACTACCCTTAGGTAGAGCCTGAACTGGTTGGATCGAATGATCATTGCAACGCAGCGACCAAAGCAATCCGTTTGCTCTTGACTCCCGATTGGGAGGTTTCACAGACGAAAGTCTCGTGAATGGGCACTCAACAAAAACAAGAAGCCCTAACAGAAAATAATAATAAAGAGCACACACTTTGGGGGAGCTTCGGCTCCCCCAGTAGCTTCCAGAGTAAAACCCGGCCGCACTTTCCCCGCCTTCAGCGACAGCTTCCTACACCATCCCTCGACTAAATGCTAGAATCCCCGCCCATCATGCGGTCATTCCACGTTTTTGGCCGAATATTCCTTCAAACAGTGCATCCCATGCTGAAGAAGCTGTTCCAGTCATTTCGCTCTCCACTGCGCAAGCCGCAGCAACACACGCGCACCACGCCTGAAGTGCTCAATAGCGGCCAGCATTCGCTGCAGCGCGGTCAATTCAGTCGCTACGCCGTCAATATCGTCGAGCGCCTGCAGAACGCAGGCTACCAGGCCTATCTGGTCGGTGGCTGCGTCCGTGACATGATGCTCAATATCACGCCCAAGGATTTCGACGTCGCCACCAGCGCCACGCCGGAACAGGTGCGTGCTGAATTTCGCAACGCCCGCATCATTGGCCGCCGGTTCAAGCTGGTCCATATCCACTTCGGTCGAGAAATCATCGAAGTAGCAACGTTCCGCGCCAATCATCCACAGGATGACGAAGAGGAGGACAGCAATCAGTCCTCGCGCAACGAAAGCGGGCGCATCCTGCGCGACAACGTGTACGGCACCCTTGAAGAGGACGCCCAGCGTCGCGACTTCACGATCAATGCCCTGTATTACGACCCGGTTACCGAACGCGTGCTGGATTACGCCAACGGCGTACACGACATCCGCAATCGCCTGATCCGCCTGATTGGCGATCCCGAGCAGCGCTACAAGGAAGACCCGGTGCGCATGCTGCGCGCCGTGCGTTTCGCCGCCAAGCTGGATTTCGGCATTGAAAAGCACAGCGCCCTGCCGATTCGTCCTCTGGCCGCCATGCTGCGTGATATTCCGTCGGCGCGCCTGTTCGAAGAAGTGCTCAAGCTGTTTCTTTCCGGTCATGCCGCGTCGACGTTCGAGATGCTGGTGGATCTGGAGCTGTTCGAACCGCTGTTCCCGGCCAGCTCCAAGGCGCTGGAATACAACCCGACCTACACGCACACACTGATCAGCAACGCCTTGATCAACACTGATCTGCGCATCAAGCAGAACAAGCCGGTCACTCCGGCCTTCCTGTTTGCCGCCCTGCTCTGGCCCGCCTTGCCTGCCAAGGTGCTGCGCGCCCAGGAGCGCGGCATGCCGCCGATCGCCGCGATGCAGGAAGCGGCACACGAACTGATCATCGAGCAGTGCCAGCGCATCGCAATTCCGAAGCGCTTCACCCTGCCGATCCGCGAGATCTGGGACATGCAGGAGCGCCTGCCACGTCGCTCCGGCAAACGCGCCGACCTGCTGCTCGACAACTCACGCTTCCGCGCCGGTTACGACTTCCTGCTCCTGCGCGAATCAGCAGGCGAACAGACTGATGGTCTGGGCCAGTGGTGGACCGATTATCAGGAGTGCAATGAAAGCGAGCGCCGCGACATGATTCGCGACCTGAGTGGCAAGCCTGAAGCCGCCGGGGCCGCGCCGCGCAAACGTCGTCGCACCAGCGGCGCGAAGCGCAAGCGCAACGGTGCCGAGACATCCGGCGGTGAGTAACACGTTGTTCAAAACCGAACGCGTCTTTATCGGCCTGGGCAGCAACCTTGCAGACCCGGCCGAACAACTGCGCAGCGCCCTCAAGGCACTGGAGCAGTTGCCGGGCAGCCAACTGGCGGGCGTCTCATCGTTTTACGTCAGCGACTCGCTGCTCCCCGGCCAACCGCGCTTCACCAACGCGGTCGCCGCACTGGACACGTCCCTCGCCCCGCTGGTCTTGCTCGACGCGCTTCAGTCCATCGAGCTGGATCAGGGCCGTGAGCGCCACGAACGCTGGGGCCCGCGCACGCTGGACCTGGATATCCTGCTGTTCGGCAACCACCTGATCGACGAACCCCGTCTCAAGGTGCCGCATTACCACATGCAGGAAAGACCGTTCGTGCTGTACCCGCTGGCCGAACTGGCACCTGGGCTGATCCTCGCAGACGGTCGCGAACTGGGTCAGTTGCTGAATAATTGCCCGTTCGTTGGCCTGGAACGTTTGCCCGCTCAGGCGTAGTGTCCTCCTGCCACCCGTTACCCTTGCTGTAACCGCTCCGGCAAACGGTAACACCCGCAATTGACTTCACGCCCCCTCCTCACGAAGATAGGCCTCCCGCCGCCACCCCGGTGTCGAACGGGCGCGAAACAGGCCTTTGCAAAACACCGCGACACGACGGTGTGCCTGCTTTTCCAGGATGACTCTCACGCGCTGAGTGCCGCAGTTTTCAGCGCCTGATGGAGGACTTTACATGCCGAACATAACCGTTACGTCGCTGCTGGGTATGAAACAGAAAGGTGAAAAGATCACCATGCTGACCTGCTACGACGCGACCTTCGCCCACGCTGCCAGTCAGGCGGGCGTCGAAGTGCTGCTGATAGGTGACTCGCTGGGCATGGTCCTGCAGGGTCATGACAGCACGCTGCCTGTTACCACTGCGGAAATGGCTTACCACGTCGCCTGCGTCAAACGCGGCAACCAGGGTGCGCTGATCCTCGCTGACCTGCCGTTCATGGCCAACGCCACCCTCGACCAGACCTTTATCAACAGCACCACGCTGATGCAGGCCGGTGCGCACATGGTCAAGGTCGAAGGCGCTGCCTGGCTGGCCGAGTCGATCCGTTTGCTGGCAGAGCGCGGTATTCCGGTCTGCGCCCACATGGGCCTGACGCCACAGTCGGTGAATGTGCTGGGCGGTTACAAGGTGCAGGGTCGCCTGGAAACACAGGCACGCCAGATGCGTGCCGATGCCATTACGCTGGAACAGGCCGGTGCGGCGATGATTCTGCTCGAATGCGTGCCGAGCGAATTGGCAGAAGAAATTACCCACGCGGTGAAGATCCCGGTCATCGGTATAGGCGCAGGCAGCGCCACCGACGGTCAGGTGCTGGTGTTGCACGACATGCTCGGCCTGTCCATCACCGGACGAGTGCCCAAGTTCGTGAAGAACTTCATGGTCGGTCAGCCTGATATCCAGTCGGCCATCCAGGCGTACGTCAGCGCCGTCAAAGACGTCAGCTTTCCAGCTATCGAACACGGATTCTCGGCATGATCACAGTCTCAACCGTTTCGGAACTGCGCGCAGCGGTCGCCAATGCACGCCGTGAAGGCAAACGCATCGGCCTGACGCCGACCATGGGCAACCTGCACAGCGGCCATGCCGCACTGGTCACTCGAGCGACTCAGTGCGCAGACTTTGTGGTCGCGACCATCTTCGTCAATCCTTTGCAGTTCGGCGCCAACGAAGACCTGGCCACCTACCCGCGCACCCTGGCGGCAGATCAGGAACGCCTTCAGGAAGCAGGCTGTGACCTGCTGTTCACGCCCACCGTTGAAGAGATGTACCCCAACGGCATGGGCGGGCAGACGCTCGTCAGCGTGCCGCTTGTTTCCGAAGGCCTGTGTGGCGCAAGTCGCCCCGGCCATTTCGACGGCGTCGCAACCGTTGTCAGCAAGCTGTTCAACATGGTCCAGCCCGATGTTGCGGTGTTCGGCGAAAAGGACTTTCAGCAACTGGCCGTGATTCGCGCCATGGTCCGCGACCTGAACATGCCGATCCAGATCATCGGCGAGCCGACAGTACGTGCCGACGATGGTCTGGCGCTGTCCTCACGCAACGGCTACCTGAACGAAGAACAACGTGCCGCTGCGCCCGCGCTCTACCGCGTGCTTCGCCAGATTGGCGAGGCGATCACCGCTGGCGAACAGGATTTCGACGGCCTGCTGCAACGCAACAGGCAACAACTGGAAACCTCAGGCTTTCGCATCGACTATCTGGAAATACGCGAGGCCACCGGTCTGCGACCGGCCACAGTGCAGGATCGCGACCTGGTCGTCATAGCCGCCGCGTTCATGGGCAAGACCCGCCTGATCGACAATCTGCACCTGATCAAGGAATAACAACAAGATGCACACCGTGATGCTCAAAGCCAAACTGCACCGCGCCGAAGTCACCCATGCGGTGCTCGACTATGAAGGCTCATGCGCCATCGATGGCGAGTGGCTGGACCTGTCGGGGATTCGTGAGTACGAACAGATCCAGATCTACAACATCGACAATGGCGAACGCTTCACCACCTATGCCATTCGCGGTGAAGAAGGTTCGCGCATGATTTCGGTGAACGGCGCCGCAGCGCACAAGGCGAAAGTCGGCGACCGGGTGATCATTTGCGCCTACGCTCATTATTCGGAAGCAGAACTGGTCAATTTCAAGCCACGCATGCTGTACATGGCGCCGGGCAATGAACTAAGCCACACCAGTAATGCCATACCCGTACAGTTTGCGTAACCGATTGCCGACAGCATTCAACTGAAAAGCCCGCCCGTTGTGTGAGAAATAGTACCGGGCTTACGTACGGCAAAGCGCAGACAAACAGGTAGACGAGGGCGTAGTCTGCGTAATGTGGCCAATGGGTCAAATCGCAACCTCGCTCCATAAAGCCCCAGAAGATCCAGTTAAGGAAACCCGCAGCGATGGCGTACTACCGCACTCCTTCCGATGTGACCGCTCTGCCCGCCTGGCAGGCGTTGAGTGAACACCGCAAAGCCATGCAGGATTTCAGCATGCGCGAGGCGTTCAATGCAGATCCCCAGCGCTTCAGTGAATTCACCCTGAGCAGTGCTGGCCTGTTCCTCGACTACTCGAAAAACCTGATTACCACCGAAACGCGTGACCTGCTGGTAAGCCTGGCCAATGAAGTGGGCCTGAAAGACGCGATCAAGGCACAGTATGACGGCGAGCTGGTCAACTCCTCCGAAGGCCGCCCTGCCCTGCACACGGCACTGCGTCGTCCTGTCGGCGACAAGCTGAAGGTCAACGGGGTTGATGTCATCCCGGATGTACACCGCGTGCTCAACCAGATGACTGAACTGGTCGGCCGCATCCACGACGGTCTGTGGCGCGGCTACACCGAAAAGCCGATCACTGACGTGGTCAATATCGGCATCGGTGGCTCCTTCCTCGGCCCGGAGTTGGTCTCCGAAGCACTGGTTGCCTACGCCCACAAAGGCGTACGCTGCCATTACCTGGCGAACATCGACGGCAGTGAGTTCCACGAGCTGTCGATGAAGATTCGTGCAGAAACCACGCTGTTCATTGTTTCGTCGAAGTCGTTCAACACCCTCGAAACTTTGAAGAACGCTCAGGCTGCACGCGCCTGGTATCTGGCGCAGGGCGGCTCCGAAGCGGAACTGCATCGTCACTTTATCGCGGTCTCCAGCAACAACGCTGCCGCTGTGGCCTTCGGTATTCGTGAAGAAAACATTTTCCCCATGTGGGACTGGGTCGGCGGTCGCTACTCGCTGTGGTCGGCGATCGGTCTGCCGATTGCACTGGCAATCGGCATGTCCAACTTCAAGGAACTGCTGTCCGGTGCCTACACCATGGACCAGCATTTCCAGAGCGCGCCGTTCGAGAAGAACATGCCGGTGCTATTGGCCTTGCTGGGCGTCTGGTACGGCAATTTCTGGAATGCGCAGAGCCATGCGATCCTGCCGTATGACCACTACCTGCGTAACATCACCAAGCATTTGCAGCAGCTGGACATGGAATCCAACGGCAAGAGCGTGCGCCAGGATGGCACGCCAGTCTCTACCGACACCGGCCCGGTCATCTGGGGCGGCGTGGGCGCCAACGGTCAGCACGCGTATCACCAGCTGCTGCATCAAGGCACTCAGATGATCCCGGCCGACTTCATTGTGCCGATCGTCAGCTTCAACCCGGTTTCCGACCACCATCAGTGGCTGTACGCCAACTGCCTGTCGCAAAGCCAGGCCCTGATGATGGGCAAGACCAAGTCCGAGGCCGAAGCCGAACTGCGCGAAAAAGGCATGGCCGAAGACGAAGTGCAGAAGCTGGCACCGCACAAAGTCATCCCTGGCAACCGTCCGAGCAACACGCTGGTCGTCGAACGCATCAGCCCACGTCGTCTCGGCGCGCTGGTCGCGATGTATGAGCACAAGGTGTTCGTGCAAAGCGTGGTCTGGGGCACCAACGCCTTCGACCAGTGGGGCGTCGAGCTGGGCAAGGAAATGGGCAAGGCGGTCTACCATCGCTTGACCGGCGGCACCGAAGAGCCGGCTGATGATGCTTCGACCCAGGGCCTGATCAACTACTTCCGCGGTCGTCACCGCGGTTGATGCACCCTGTCTGATCCGATCGTGCTCATGCTCTGCGTGAGCACGATCAGCCTGCCATACCTCTCTACGCATTGAACCCCTCTCCCCACGCATGACTCCCATTTCTGTGGATCACAGAATAAGGAAGCCGTCATGTTCGATATCAGCGCTTTCCCCAAGGCCGACGCGGTGCGCAAAAATGCGCAGCTCAGCGAAGCCGACTATCAACGTCTCTATCGCCAATCGATCGATCATCCCGAAGAGTTCTGGGCCGAACAGGCCAACGCCTTTCTCGACTGGTCAGCCCCCTGGAGCCAGGTGCATCAGGCTGATCTCGCCACGGGGCACGCCACCTGGTTCAAGGACGGCAAGCTCAACGTCAGCCACAACAGCATCGACCGCCACTTGCCGGATCGAGCCGATCAGATCGCGATTATCTGGGAAGGCGACAACCCTTCCGAATCAGCCGAAATCACCTACAGCAAACTGCACCACCACGTTGCCCGGCTGGCGAACGTGCTGAAGATGCGCGGCGTGAAAAAAGGCGACCGTGTGTGCATCTACATGCCGATGATCCCCGAAGCCGCCTACGCCATGCTGGCCTGCGCGCGCATCGGCGCTGTGCATTCGGTCGTGTTTGGCGGCTTCTCGCCCGATGCGCTGCGTGACCGGATTCTCGACGCCGACTGCCGCACCGTGATTACCGCCGACGAAGGCATTCGTGGCGGCAAGTACATACCGCTCAAGGCCAATGTCGATCAAGCGCTGCAAAGTTGTCCCGATGTCAGCACGGTGCTGGTTGTCGAGCGCACCCAAGGCGAGATCGACTGGGTAAAAAACCGTGACATCTGGTATCACGAAGCGATTCACGGCGTTGGCCATGACTGCCCGCCGGAACAGATGGACGCTGAAGATCCACTGTTCATTCTGTATACCTCCGGCAGCACGGGCAAACCCAAGGGCGTGCTGCATACGACTGGCGGCTATCTGTTACAGGCAGCCATGACGCACAAGCACGTCTTCGATTACCGGGACGGCGAGGTGTTCTGGTGCACGGCGGATGTCGGCTGGGTCACTGGGCACAGTTACATCGTCTACGGGCCGCTGGCCAATGGCGCGACCACATTGATGTTCGAGGGCGTTCCCAACTATCCCGATGCATCGCGTTTCTGGCAGGTCATCGACAAGCATCACGTGAATATTTTCTACACGGCACCCACTGCCCTGCGAGCGCTGATGCGTGAGGGCACGGGACCGCTGCAAGGATCATCCCGCGAGAGCCTGCGATTGCTGGGCAGTGTCGGCGAGCCGATCAACCCGGAAGCCTGGGAATGGTATTTTCATCAGGTCGGCAAACAACGTTGCCCCATCGTCGATACCTGGTGGCAAACCGAAACCGGCGGCATCATGCTCACGCCTCTCCCCGGCTTCAGCCGGATCAAACCGGGCTGCGCCACCGCACCGCTGTTCGGGGTGCAGCCAGTGTTGCTCGACGAGCAAGGCAAGGAAATAGACGGACCCGGCAGCGGCCTGCTGGCAATCAAAGCGAGCTGGCCGGGGCAGATTCGCAGCGTGTACGGCGATCCGCAGCGCATGATCGATACCTATTTCAAACCCTTCCCCGGCTACTACTTCACCGGTGACGGCGCGCGACGTGACGCAGACGGCGATTACTGGATCACCGGCCGCGTGGACGACGTGATCAACGTCTCGGGGCATCGCATCGGCACGGCTGAAGTCGAAAGCGCGCTGGTCCTGCACGACAACATTGCCGAGGCTGCGGTCGTGGGTTATCCCCACGACGTAAAAGGCATGGGCATCTACGCCTTCGTCACGCCCATCAATGGGATCGACCCCAGTGATGATCTGAAAAAGGAATTGCTCGGTCATGTGAGCAAGGAGATCGGCAGTTTCGCCAAACCTGATCATGTGCAATGGGCATCAGCGCTGCCGAAAACCCGCTCGGGCAAGATCATGCGCCGCATTTTGCGCAAGATTGCCTGCAACGAACTCGACAGCCTTGGGGATACGTCTACCCTGGCAGATCCGGGCGTGGTTGAGGACCTGATCGACAAACGCTTGAATCGCTGACGCGCACAAGGCATGGTCAGCGCCGCGCATGCAGTATTAATCCTGAGGGAACATGGAATTCATTCGCAGTCGTATCGAAGCTCAGGTGATCAATCTGACCGGCCTGTCACTGGGCCAGCTGGACCTGGAAAACCCCAAGGGCGACCCAGGTCTGTTCGGCCCGCAGGCTGTCTGCTGGAAAGTGCACGGCGACTTCACCAGCATGCTGGTCGGCGGTATCAGCGCACTGATGCTGCAGGCGCTGCATCCACTGGCACTTGCCGGCATCTGGGACCACTCCAACTTTCGCGATGACATGCTCGGTCGTCTGCGACGCACCGGACAGTTTCTGTCGGGCACGACCTTTGGCTCGACTCAGGACGTCAACTGGCTGATAGAAAAAGTGCGCACCATCCATCTGCAAATCACTGGAACCGCCCCCGACGGCCGACCCTATGCAGCCAGCGATCCGGCTCTGCTGACCTGGGTGCACGTAGCCGAAGTCAGCAGTTTCATGGCGGCGCATCTGCGCTATGTCGACCCGCTGCTTTCAGTGGCCGATCAGGACACCTACTACGCCGAGACCGCTGTGGTTGCCGAGCGGCTTGGAGCACAGGACGTACCGCGCTCACACAACGCGATTACCGACTACCTTGTCAGGGTTCGCAAAGACCTTGTATGCGACGAGCGCAGCCGGGAAGTGCTGCGACTGCTGCTGGACGCGCCAGCGCCGAACTGGCTGGCCAAGCCTTTTGGCGTGCTGATGATGCAGGCTGGTATCGAGCTGCTGCCAATATGGGCCAGCGACATGCTGGATGTTCCTCAGGGACCGGTGAAACGAAAGATGATCCGTTCAGGGGTAAATACCTGCGCACCTGTTTTGCGCTGGGCAGTGCGCGATGGCTCCTCCCATAGAGCCAGGCGACGAATGGGGCTCTGATCGAGGCGAAAAAGTGACCGCCGAGTTCGCAGTTGGAAGGTTGATCCCCATCTGTGACACCATGAGCCACGTGATCACGGCAGCCCCAACCGATCGGCTCGCCATCCAAAAACAATGAGGATCCGCACCATGCAAGACGTCGTTATCGTTGCCGCCACCCGCACTGCCGTGGGCAGTTTTCAAGGCTCTCTGGCCACTGTCCCCGCTGTCGATCTGGGCGCTGCGGTCATTCGCCAGCTTCTGCAACAGACCGGCGTGGACGGTGCGCAGGTCGATGAGGTCATCATGGGCCAGGTGCTCACTGCCGGTGCCGGTCAGAACCCGGCGCGTCAGGCGGCTATCAAGGCCGGTCTGCCCTTCGCCGTACCGGCCATGACCCTGAACAAGGTCTGCGGCTCGGGTCTCAAGGCACTGCATCTGGCGACCCAGGCAATCCGCTGTGGCGACGCTGAAATCATCATTGCCGGCGGTCAGGAAAACATGAGCCTGGCCAACTACGTCCTGCCCGGTGTGCGCACCGGTCTGCGCATGGGCCACGCCACAATGATCGACACCATGATCAGCGATGGCCTCTGGGACGCCTTCAATGACTATCACATGGGCATCACTGCCGAAAATCTGGCTGAAAAGTACGAGATCAGCCGTGAGGCGCAGGATGCTTTCGCCGCGTCATCCCAGCAGAAAGCGATCGCTGCCATCGAAGGCGGACGCTTTGTCGATGAAATCACCCCGATCCTGATTCCGCAGCGCAAGGGCGATCCGCTGTCCTTCGCCACCGATGAACAACCACGCGCTGGCACCACCGCCGAAGCGCTGGCCAAGCTCAAGCCTGCGTTCAAGAAAGACGGGACGGTAACGGCCGGTAATGCGTCGTCGCTGAACGATGGCGCGGCGGCGGTCATGCTGATGAGCGCCGCAAAGGCTGAACAACTGGGCCTGCCTGTACTGGCGCGAATTGCAGGTTACGCCAACGCTGGCGTAGACCCGGCGATCATGGGCATCGGCCCGGTCAGCGCCACCCGCCGCTGCCTGGACAAGGCAGGCTGGACGCTGGAGCAACTGGACCTTATCGAAGCCAACGAAGCCTTCGCAGCGCAATCGCTGTCGGTCGGCAAGGAACTGGGCCTGGATCCCGCGAAGCTCAACGTCAACGGCGGCGCCATCGCCCTCGGCCATCCCATCGGCGCATCAGGCTGCCGCGTACTGGTCACCCTGTTGCACGAAATGATCAAACGCGACGCCAAAAAGGGTCTCGCGACTTTGTGCATTGGTGGCGGTCAGGGTGTGGCGCTGGCGTTATCGCGTTGAACGCAGCGAGGTAAAAGCAGCGCAAGCTTCGTGGTGATCACATTCAGAAAAACGTTGCTCTCGGGCTTTCGGAATCATGGGCTAGTGTTTAGCGCTTGACCCGTACCTGAGGGCAACGGAATGCCTGTTCGTGCTGAATCGCGACGCTTACGCAAGGGGCGGTACTCGGAAGCTGGCCAGATTTATCTAGTGACCTCGGTGGTCAGAAAGCGTGAACCCGTGTTCAAGGATTTTGGTATTGGCCGTCTGTTCGTACGTGAACTACGACGCTGCGAAGAACAGAAACTTGCAAAGACATTGGCCTGGGTTGTAATGCCTGATCACTTTCACTGGCTTTTTTGAGCTTCAAGACAGAAATCTGTCCCAAGTGGTGCAGCAATTAAAGGCGCGAAGTTCAATTGCAGTGGGGAAATCAAGGCTTAAGCAGACACCTTTATGGCAGCCTGGCTACCACGATAAAGCAATCCGCAAGGAGCAGGACGTCGTTGGAATTGCGCGTTACGTTGTGGCAAACCCATTGCGCGCTGGTCTGGTCACCAAGCCGGGCGATTATCCGTTGTGGGATGCAATCTGGATTTAAAGGAATTTAGTGCATTTCAACGTGGGATGCGGACTTGTCCGCGAAGGCGGTATTTCAAGCGATGCATCCTCGGCGTCTGCCCCGACGTCTTCGTGGACAAGTCCACTCCTACCTTTGGAATGCATTCTCAACGTGGGATGCGGACTTGTCCGCGAAGGCGGTATTTCAAGCGATGCATCCTCGGCGTCTGCCCCGACGTCTTTGTGGACAAGTCCACTCCTACCTTTGGAATGCATTTCAACGTGAGATGCGGACTTGTCCGCGAAGGCGTCGTTTGCAGCGATGCATCTCCAGACTGCCAGTAACTGGTAAACTCCCGCGCCTCATTCCATCCAGCCCGAGGCGCGTTGTATGTCTTCCTTGAATCAGGCGCTCAGCGTCGCCCTCGATAATCGTCAGCGCCTGCTGGGCGAGCTTCATGAGCAAGGGACCGATTGTTATCGTCTGTTCCATGGCAGCCAGGAGGGTGCGAGCGGCCTGACCATCGACCGTTATGGCCCGCAGCTGCTGGTGCAGAGCTTTCACACAGGGCTTGATCGCGAAGCGCTGCTTGAGCTGCATGCACAGGTCAACCGTCATCTGGGGCTGGAAACACTGCTGGTCTATAACGATCGTTCGCAGGGCAATTCGCGTATTGATCGTCAGGACGCCGTCTACAAGGCCGATGATGCCGCGCTTGAAGATCAGGTCGGTCACGAGTGGGGCTTGAATTATCGGGTCCGTGGTCGTCATGCCGGGCAGGATCCGCTGTTGTTTCTCGACCTGCGCAACACCCGCGGCTGGGTCAAAGCGCACAGCGCGGGCAAGAGCGTCCTGAACCTGTTCGCTTACACCTGCGGCGTCGGCCTGAGCGCCGCGGCCGGTGGTGCGAGCGAGGTGTGCAATCTGGATTTTGCCGAGGGCAATCTGGCCGTCGGCCGCGAGAATGGCGCGCTGAATCCGCAACTGCCGACCATGCAGTTCATCCAGTCAGATTACTTTCCGGCAATCCGCCAGCTGGCCGGTCTTCCGGTTTCGGCGCGACGCAGCCAGAAACTGCCTGAATACATCAAGCTGCAGCCGCGCCAGTACGATCTGGTGCTTCTGGATCCGCCTGCCTGGGCCAAGAGTGCATTCGGCACTGTCGACCTGCTGCGCGACTATCAGAGCCTGCTCAAGCCTGCGCTGTTGAGCACCGCAGATGACGGCGTGCTGATCTGCTGCAACAACCTGGCGAAGGTCAGCATGGAAGACTGGCGCGAACAGGTGCTGCGCTGTGCCACCAAGGCAGGTCGTCCGGTGCGCGAGTGGCAGGTGATGAAGCCTGCCGAGGATTTTCCGTCGATGGATAATCAGCCGCCCCTGAAAACCCTGATCCTCCAATTCTAGATCGCCGGAATACCAGAAACTTCCTACGAGCAAGGTCGGCAGTGGCTTGGGAACCGAACAGGCATGCCATACTCCAAGCACCTCCGAAACAGCGAGACGCCGTAGCCCATGTCCAGAGGATTGAAAATCACGTTTGGCTCCCTGCTGACCGTGATAGTGCTCTACAGCCTGTTGGGGTTTTTCATCCTTCCGGGGATCGCCTTGCGAGTCGCGAATCAGCAACTGGCGAACTATTCGACGGCGCCCGCAAAAATCGAGCGTCTGGAGTTCAACCCTTACACACTCGAGCTGACCCTGTGGGGCCTGAACATCGGCACGCCAGGCCAGGAGCAGATCGCCTTCGAGAAGCTTTACGCCAATCTCCAATTCGACAGTCTCTGGACCCGCGCCCTGCACCTGCAACGCGTTGAGCTGCTCCAACCCAAGACCGAATTGCTGTTCGACAAGCAAGGCAAGCTGAACCTGGCGCAACTGTTTACATTCCCGGCCAGTGAGCCCGTCAAGGACGAGCCACCGAGCAAGCCGTTTCCGCTGCGTATCGACGAAATAAAACTGGCTGACGGTTACCTGCATTTCCGCGACCTGCGCCCCAGCGAACCCATCGAGTTTCTTTACGACAAGCTGAACTTCGAGCTGAAGAACCTCAGCACGCTGCCCGAAGACAATGCCGACATGACGCTGGTCGCCGCAGGCCCTGATGGCGGGCAGATCGACTGGGTGGGACGCATCAGCATCGTGCCGATCACCTCTGAAGGCACCCTGAAAGTCACTGACGGCAAGATGAAACTCTGGTGGCCTTACGTCCGTGACGCCCTGCCTCTGGCGCTTCAGGACGGCGTGCTGAATTTCAGCACCGCTTACACACTTGATCTGTCCAAGGAAACCGAACTCAAGCTGACCAACCTTTCTGCCAGTGTCGCTCCATTCGGGCTCAATGCACCCGACGGCCGCCCACTGGTGCGTCTCAAGCGTCTGGATGTCAGCGAAACCACGGTTGATCTGGCGCGGCAACACGTCAATGTCGGCAAAATCCGCAGCCAGGGCCTTGAAACCTGGGCAGCCCGTGAGGCGGACGGTCAGTTGGACTGGCAGAAGCTGTTTGCCAGCAAGCCCGGTAAACCCGCTGCACCGCAGAAACCGCCGGTCGATGAGAAAGCTGCAGAGCCTGCACCGGTCACCGATGCCTCGGCCAAGGCGACAGCCAGCTCCGGCAAGCCCGCAAAACCGTGGCAGGTAGTGCTGCGCGATGTTCAGCTTCGCAATTATCAGGTCCATCTGGCAGACCGCGTGCCCACAGAGCCTGTACTTCTGGATGTAGGCCCGCTGAATCTGGATGTGCAGAACTTCGACAGCCTCAACACGTCGCCTTTCACCCTCAAGCTCGACACCGGCCTGGGCAAGCAAGGTAATCTGACGGCAGCTGGCGAGGTCAATCTCAACCCGGTCACGGCGCGGTTGAACGTCACTACCCGTGACATCGATCTACGACTGGCGCAGTCCTACATCAGCCCGTTCATCAAGCTTGAAATGCGCAGCGGCATGCTGGGCAGTGATCTCGCCGTCAACCTGAAAAGCACCGAACCGCTGGCGTTCAGCGTGACCGGCAAGGCACAAGTCAGTCAGCTCCATACGCTTGATACCCTCAAGCAGCGCGATTTTCTCAAATGGGAGAAGCTTGATCTGGAGGGCCTGGACTATCAGCATGGCACCAGCCTGTCGATTGCCAAGGTCAACATGCTGCAGCCTTACGCGCGCTTCATGATCAACGACGACCGCACCACCAACGTCGATGACCTGCTGATTCCACAGCCCGAAGATAAAAAACCGGCGACGACGTCGAAAACAACTGCCAAAAACACACCCAAAGCTCCCAAAGAGAATCCTCTTGGTATTTACGTGGGTGAAGTGAACATCAAGGACGGCTCGGCCAACTTTGCCGACCTGACGCTGACGCCCAACTTCTCCACGGCCGTGCAGCAGCTCAACGGACGCATTGGCACCATCGACAATCGCCAGTCAAAACCGGCTCCGGTGAATATCGAAGGCAAGGTCGATCGCTACGCGCCAGTCACGATCAAAGGCAGTCTCAATCCATTCGACCCAATGGCCAGTCTGGACATCGCGACCAGCTTCAAACGCGTCGAACTGACAACGCTGACGCCCTACTCGGGCAAGTTCGCCGGTTTCAGGATTCGTAAGGGTCGACTCAATCTTGACTTGCATTACCTGATCACCAATGGCCAGTTGAAGGCGCAGAACAAGGTGCTGGTGGAGCAACTGCAACTGGGCGAAAAAGTGGACAGCCCGGATGCGGTCGATCTGCCGATCCGTCTCGCGGTCGCGCTGCTCAAGGACACTCAGGGCCGCATCTCCATTGAACTGCCGATTGAGGGTGATCTGAACAACCCGCAATTCAGCGTGATGCCGATTGTCTGGCAAACCTTGCGCAACCTGGTGCTGCGCGCGGCTCAGGCGCCGTTCAAGATGCTGGGCGGCCTGGTCTCCGGTGGCAGCTCAGAGGACCTCGGTAACGTGAGTTTTGCGCCCGGCTCAAGTGACCTGAGCGCCGACACGCAAAAGGCCCTGGACAAGCTCTCCGCCGCCCTCAAGGAGCGTCCAACCCTGAAGCTTGAGATCGAAGGCACCAGCGCGGCCAGCAGCGACGGCCCGCTGATCGCTCGGCAGCGGCTGGAGCGTGAGTATCAGGCCACCTACTACAAGATCCTGCAGCGTCGCGGCGACAAGGTGCCTGCCCGGCCAGGCATGCTCCAAGTACCGGACGACGAGAAGGCACCCATGCTGGAAGGCATCTACCGGGCGCGCCTGAAACAGCAGCCACCGGCCGAGTGGGCAAATCTGGGCAAGGAAGAACGCACCAACCAGATGCGTGCCGCCATGCTCAAGTTCTGGAGCGGCAATGAAGTCCTGTTACGCGAGCTGGGACAGAACCGCGCCAGCAGCATCAAGGATTATCTGGTCGACAAAGGAAAGCTCGAGGATGAGCGCGTCTACTTCGTCGATGCCCGCCTGGGTCAGGCGCAGGCGGACGGCAGTGTCATCAGCCCGTTGCATCTGGATAGCGAGTGAATATTTTGCACAAGCCACTTCGATTCTCGCTGTACATGGCCCTTGTCGCGATGACCGGGGCGACCACGCTCGACGCTCACGCGGCTTCGACCTTGCGTTGCGGCAGCCAGTTGGTCAGTACAGGGGACAGAACCTTCGAGGTTCAGCAGAAATGCGGCGAGCCTGTCAGCCAGCAGATCGTGAGCAGCAAAGAGGTTGTGAACTACTATCGTCAAACCGAAGAAGTCATTGTTGAAGAATGGGTCTACGGCCCCAGCCATGGCATGTACCAGTACTTGCGTTTTGTGGGCGGCCGACTGACCGAAATCCAGAGCAAGCGCGGCAACTGATTCCTTCATTGCCTTTTCCTTTCCCACAATAGAACAGGCCCCGACTCAAGAGCCGGGGCCTGTAATGGCTACATCCTTGTAGCCTCGCATGAACTTTCCATCGGTCAGATGACTGGGATGCTCATGGGCAGAAGCTGATTACTCAGCTTTCAGGCCAGCGGCAGAAACGTCTTTCACGCCTTTGATTTTCTTGGTGATTTCAACAGCCATTTTCTTCTGGCTATCGGTCACAGCGACTGTCGAGGACAGGGAAACCACGCCTTTGTTGGTCTCAACCTTGATGTCCGAACCCGGGATGCCTTTTTCAGTCAGCAGGTCAGCTTTGACTTTGGTGGTGATCCAGGTGTCAGAGGTATCTTCTTTGACTTCTTGAGTGGTGGTGTTAGCTGCCAGAACCATTGGAGATTGAACAGCGGTCTGTGCGAAAGCAGCGCCAGCCATGGTCAGAGTCAGGGTAGTAGCGGTAGCAGCAGCGATAACGAACTTCTTCATACGATAACTCCTGTTTTTCTCAAAATCTGCGCCAGCATGTGGCGGCAGGGTTATCAGGTATATCGCAAGGGGTGTGCCAATCTCCGAAAGCTTGATAAATCCAATAAAATCAATGAGTTGAAAATTAAGCCATTTTACGAAATCGTGCAGATTGCCCGCTTCGTCTCGTTTACGCATGCAAGATGCATGTTTGAATCATGCTGCGTGGAGCATGGTCTTGTAAGCCTTTAATTGCGCTGATAAAAAAAGGACCCCGAAGGGTCCTTTTTCAATGCAGCCTGATCAATCAGACGCCGGATGCTTTCGCAGCGGCTACGTCCTTGATCGACAGTTTGATACGGCCGCGGTTGTCCACGTCCA
Organism: Pseudomonas sp. fls2-241-TYG-175; assembly: GCF_030209155.1. Lineage (NCBI taxonomy): Bacteria > Pseudomonadati > Pseudomonadota > Gammaproteobacteria > Pseudomonadales > Pseudomonadaceae > Pseudomonas > Pseudomonas sp. fls2-241-TYG-175. The sequence continues at coordinate 42,539 of NZ_JARVSO010000020.1, forward strand.
GTACCAGTACTTCAACTTCCTGACCTTCTTTCAGAATGTCGGTCACTTTCTCGACGCGAGCATCGCTCAGCATGGAGATGTGAACCAGACCGTCCTTGCCAGGCAGGATGTTGACGAATGCGCCGAAATCGACGATGCGCTCAACCTTGCCGACATAGATCTTGCCGATTTCCGCTTCTGCAGTGATACCCAGAACGCGCTGACGAGCTGCCTCGGCCGCTTCCTTGGATTCACCGAAGATCTTGATCGAGCCGTCGTCTTCGATATCGATCGAAGCCTTGGTCTCTTCACAGATTGCACGGATGGTCGCGCCGCCTTTACCGATGACGTCACGGATCTTGTCGGTGTCGATCTTCATCGCGATCATGGTCGGAGCGTTGGCCGACAGTTCGGTACGCGACTGACCGATGATCTGGTTCATCTGACCGAGGATGTTCAGGCGAGCTTCCAGGGCCTGGCCCAGGGCGATCTCCATGATCTCTTCGGTGATGCCCTTGATCTTGATGTCCATCTGCAGCGCGGTGACACCTTTGGCGGTACCGGCTACCTTGAAGTCCATGTCGCCCAGGTGGTCTTCGTCACCCAGGATGTCGGTCAGAACAGCGAACTTCTCGCCTTCCTTGACCAGACCCATGGCGATACCAGCAACCGGCGCCTTCATAGGTACGCCGGCGTCCATCAGTGCCAGGGAAGCACCGCAGACCGAAGCCATGGAGCTGGAGCCGTTGGACTCGGTGATTTCCGATACAACACGGATGGTGTACGGGAACACATCAGCGCCCGGCAGCATGGCCTGTACGCTGCGGCGTGCCAGACGGCCGTGACCGATTTCGCGACGGCCTGCGCCACCCATGCGACCACACTCGCCCACCGAGAACGGAGGGAAGTTGTAGTGCAGCATGAAGGGGTCTTTCTTTTCGCCTTCAAGGGTGTCGAGCAGCTGTGCGTCACGCGCAGTACCCAGCGTGGCAACGACCAGTGCCTGGGTTTCGCCGCGGGTGAACAGTGCCGAACCGTGAGTCTTTGGCAGAACGCCGACTTCAATGTTCAGAGGACGAACGGTGCGGGTGTCACGACCATCGATACGCGGCTTGCCGTTGACGATGTTTTCGCGAACGGTACGGTATTCGATTTCACCGAAAGCGGCTTTGACTTCGCTGGCAGACGGGCTGCCTTCTTCGACAGCCAGCTTGGCAACGATCTGCTCACGCAGCTCGCCCAGACGCGCGTAACGGTCGGCCTTGATGGTGATGGTGTAAGCCTGGGAGATCGCTTCACCGAATTCGGCACGGATCGCGCCCAGCAGTGCGGTCGCTTCAGGCTTCGGCTGCCAGGTCCAGGTAGGCTTGGCGGCTTCGGCAGCCAGCTCCTTGACTGCATTGATCACAACCTGGAACTCGTCGTGTGCGAACAGCACAGCGCCCAGCATCTGGTCTTCGGTCAGTTCCTTGGCTTCCGATTCAACCATCAGAACGGCTTCGGAAGTACCGGCTACAACCATGTCCAGGCTCGACGCCTGAAGCTGCTCGTAAGTCGGGTTCAGCAGGTAGCCGGTGCTCTCGTGGAAAGCAACGCGCGCAGCGCCGACCGGGCCATCGAACGGAATGCCGGAGATCGCCAGGGCAGCCGAAGTACCGATCATCGCAGCGATGTCCGGATCGGTTTTCTTGCTGGTGGAAACGACGGTGCAGACAACCTGCACTTCGTTCATGAAGCCTTCAGGGAACAGTGGGCGGATCGGGCGATCGATCAGACGCGAGGTGAGGGTTTCTTTCTCGGAAGGACGGCCTTCACGCTTGAAGAAACCGCCAGGAATTTTGCCGGCAGCGTAGGTCTTTTCCTGATAGTGCACAGACAGGGGGAAGAAGCCTTTGCTGGCGTCGGCTTGCTTGGCGCCGACAACAGTCACCAATACGCTGACGTCGTCGTCAACGGTGACCAATACTGCGCCGGAGGCCTGACGGGCGATACGGCCTGTCTCGAGGGTTACGGTCGATTGACCGAACTGAAACTTCTTGATTACCGGGTTCACGGTTTCCTACCTTTCTTTGTGGCTCTTGGGGAACTGGTTTCTTGCGAATTCTTGGGCAGCGTGGGGAATCGGCCCCTTCCACAGTCCAGATAAAACTTGAGGCTGGGAGCCTGCCCGAACCACCGGGTAAACCCGATGATTCGCGACAGACAACCAACCTCTAGCAACGTCGTTATTAGCGACGCAGACCCAGACGACCGATCAGGGCGCTGTAACGGCTAACGTCCTTACCTTTCAGGTAATCCAGCAGCTTGCGGCGCTGGTTTACCATACGGATCAGACCACGACGCGAGTGGTGGTCCTTACCGTTGGCCTTGAAGTGGCCTTGCAGTTTGTTGATGTTGGCGGTCAGCAGTGCAACTTGCACTTCTGGCGAACCCGTGTCACCAACAGCTTGCTGGTAGTCGGTTACGATCTGAGCTTTTTCTTCAACGCTGAGTGCCATGTGGGCAATCCTTTTATTCAAGGAACCGCTTCCGAAGAAACGTTTCCAACAGGCCGAGGACAGATCCTCGTATTAAAAAAAGAGGCTTGACCGTGCCTGTTGACAGCCATCCTCGTTCCCTCCCATCTGCAGGCTAGCCTGACGATGGACGGGTTCCGGTCACTCTGACCGAATCAATCGACGCGGCGCAATACGCCCGTCTTCACTGACTTCACCGATACCGATGAAGCGACCTTCATGATCCTGCACCCGCACCATGCCGAACTTTGGCGCGTCCGGTGCTCTCACTGGCTGACCATGCAACCAGTAGAACGAACTGTGCTCCGAAAACTTCAGCAGCGGCCAGTCCAGCAGACCACTGTCCGAAGGCATCAGAAAGCGGTCAACCGCTTCATTGCCACCGTCGGCATGCACCTGCTCAAGCTCTTCCAGCGTGACCGTCTGGGCCAGACTGAACGGTCCGGCCTGGGTACGACGCAGTTCTGCGACGTAGGCACCACAACCGAGCTGCTCACCGATATCCTCGACCAGGGTCCGGATATAGGTGCCTTTGCTGCAATCGACCGACAGACGTGCCGTGTCGCCTTCGCAGGCAAGCAATTCCAAGCGCGCAATAGTAACAGAACGGGGCTCGCGCTCCACTACTTCCCCTGCACGTGCCAGCTTGTAAAGAGGCTGTCCGTCCCGCTTGAGGGCGGAGTACATCGGCGGTATCTGGCTGATTTGCCCACGAAAAGCGGGCAATGCGGCGTCGATATCGTCACGACCAACGGTCACGGGACGCGTCAGCAGAACATCGCCTTCGGAGTCGCCCGTGGTCGTGGTCTTGCCGAGTTGCATCATGGTTTCGTAGGACTTGTCCGAATCGAGCAGGTATTGCGAAAACTTGGTGGCTTCACCGAAGCACAAGGGCAATACACCCGTTGCCAGCGGATCGAGGCTGCCGGTATGGCCAGCCTTCTCGGCATTGAGCAACCAGCGAACCTTCTGCAAGGCCGCGTTGGAGGTAAAACCCAGCGGCTTGTCGAGCAGGATGATCCCGCTGACGTTGCGGCGTATACGCTTGACCTGAGCCACCCTTTACTCCTCGGTACTTTCAGGCTTGACGCCTTGTGGCGCAGAACCTTCCTGGTGCTGCCCGTCTTCGGCCACGGCCCGCTCGATCAATGCCGAGAGGTGGGCGCCACGCACGACGCTTTCGTCGTAGTGGAAGTGCAACTGCGGCACGCTGCGCAGCTTCATTTCACGCGCCAGCTGCATGCGCAGGAAGCCTGCGGCAGAGTTGAGCACCTTGATGCTCTGCGCGATTTCCTCAGCGCTGTCCTGGCCCATGACGGTCATGAAAATCTTGGCATGACCCACGTCGCGGCTGACATCGACAGCGGTGATGGTGACCAGACCCACACGAGGGTCCTTGATTTCGCGACGGATCAGCTGAGCCAGCTCGCGCTGCATCTGATCGCCAATACGTTGGGTGCGGCTATATTCTTTTGCCATGTTTGTTACCTGTTACTGATCCGGGACCAAACCCTGACAGTCTGAAAGCGGCAAACGCCCGGCCTGACAAATGCCAGACCGGGCGTTGCGTTGAGAGCCCATGATGAAGACAGCGGCATTTGCATGCGATGTTTCACCATGGCTCCTGAAGCTCGCGATTTAGAGGCTGCGAGCCACTTGGACCTTCTCGAAGACTTCGATCTTGTCACCGACCTTGACGTCGTTGTAGCTCTTGACGCCGATACCGCATTCCATGCCGGCACGCACTTCGGCAGCGTCGTCCTTGAAGCGGCGCAGGGATTCCAGCTCGCCTTCAAAGATAACGATGTCTTCACGCAGTACGCGGATTGGACGGTTACGGTGAACAACGCCTTCCAGCACCATACAACCCGCGATCGCGCCGAATTTCGGCGAACGGAACACATCGCGGACTTCGGCGATACCCAGGATGTTCTCCCGGACGTCGCTGCCAAGCATGCCGGTGAGGGCCTTCTTGACGTCTTCGATGATGTCGTAGATCACGTTGTAGTAACGCATGTCCAGACCTTCCTGTTCGACGATCTTGCGAGCGCCGGCATCGGCACGCACGTTGAAGCCGAACAGTACAGCGTTGGAGGCCAGTGCCAGGTTGGCGTCGCTCTCGGTGATACCACCGACACCGCCACCGACTACGCGCACTTGCACTTCATCGTTACCCAGGCCGCCGAGGGCGCCCTGCAATGCTTCCAGAGAACCGCGGACGTCGGATTTGAGGACGATGTTGAGCGTCTTCTTCTCTTCCTGACCCATGTTCTCGAAGATGTTTTCGAGCTTGCCGGCATGAGCGCGAGCCAGTTTGACCTCGCGGAACTTGCCTTGGCGGAACAGAGCGACTTCACGGGCTTTCTTCTCGTCAGCCAGTACAGACATCTCGTCGCCAGCGTCCGGCGTGCCATCAAGACCCAGGATTTCGACCGGAATCGAAGGACCTGCTTCTTTGACCGGCTTGCCGTTCTCGTCGAGCATGGCGCGGATACGACCGAAGTTCGAACCGACCAGAACCATGTCGCCCTGACGCAGCGTACCGTCCTGAACCAGAACCGTCGCAACCGGGCCACGGCCCTTGTCCAGACGGGACTCGACAACCACACCACGGCCAGGAGCCGACGGCGTTGCCTTGAGTTCCAGAACTTCGGCCTGCAGCAGAACGGCTTCGAGCAGTTCGTCAACGCCGGTACCCATCTTCGCGGAGACCGATACGAACGGCGTATCACCGCCCCACTCTTCGGATGTCACGCCATGAACCGACAACTCGCTACGGATGCGATCGAGATCTGCGCCCGGCTTGTCGATCTTGTTCACGGCAACCACCAGAGGCACGCCAGCAGCCACAGCATGCTGAACCGCTTCGATGGTCTGTGGCATCACGCCGTCGTCCGCCGCAACCACAAGGATCACGATGTCCGTCGCCTTGGCACCACGGGCACGCATTGCGGTAAACGCAGCGTGGCCCGGGGTGTCGAGGAAGGTGACCATGCCGCGCTCGGTTTCAACGTGGTAGGCACCGATGTGCTGGGTGATACCACCGGCTTCGCCAGCAGCGACCTTGGCACGACGAATGTAGTCGAGCAGGGAAGTCTTACCGTGGTCAACGTGGCCCATTACGGTCACGACAGGTGCACGGGAGAACGTCTCGCCTTCGAACTTCAGCGATTCAGCCAGGGAATCTTCCAGGGCGTTGTCGCTGACCAGCGTGACCTTGTGGCCCAGCTCTTCGGCGATCAACTGGGCAGTTTCCTGATCCAGTACCTGGTTGATGGTCACCGGAGTGCCCATCTTGAACATGAACTTGATGACTTCGGCAGCCTTGACCGACATCTGCGCAGACAATTCGCCGACAGTGATGGTCTCGCCGATGGCAACGTCACGAACCACAGGGCCGGTAGGGCTCTGGAAACCGTGCGCATTGCGCTTCTTCAGCTTGGACTTGCCACGACCACCACGACGGAAACCATCGCTTTCTTCGTCGGTAGTGCGAGGGGCAACGCGTGGAGCCGGAGCCTTCTCTTTGACCGAAGCGCGATGAGGCGCGTTCTTGCGGTCGCCATCGCCACCACGGGCATTGCGATCATCGGCGCGCGGCTTGTCCGGGCGACGCTGGTCGTCACGCTTGCGGACTTCAACAGTCGGCGTAGCGTTCGGATGTGCCGGAGCAGGAGCCGCCGACGCTTCACGCGCAGGCTCGGCAGCGGCAACAGGCTGGGCAGCTGCGGGTGCAGGTTGCTCGGCAGTCTGTGCAGCAGCAGGCTGGCGCGGCGCATCTTCTTCGCGACGCTTGGCTTCTTCTTCAGCCTTTTGACGTGCGGCATTTTCTACCGCACGGCGCTCGTCCATCTCACGCTTGCGCTCGGCTTCGATTTCTTCCGGGCTGCGCTGTACGAAGACTTTCTTCTTGCGCACTTCAACGCTGATGCTCTTGCTGCCAGCAACGCGCAGGGTGCTGGTGGTCTTGCGCTGCAAAGTGATCTTGCGCGGCTCTTCCACCTTGGCCTTGTGACCGCTTTTCAAATGCGTCAACAGGGCTTGTTTTTCGTTATCGGTCACAACTTGCTCGGCGGCGGTGTGCGGCAGACCTGCCTCACGCATCTGCTGTAACAGGCGCTCTACCGGTGTGTCGACCACTTTGGCCAGTTCTTTCACCGTGACTTGCGTCATGCACTTCTCTCCTCAGGCCGCGCCTACTTACTCGAACCAATGGGCTCGGGCGGCCATGATCAACTTGCCGGCACGATCATCGTCAATGCCGTCGATGTCGAGCAGGTCATCTATAGACTGCTCGGCCAGGTCTTCGCGGGTAACTACGCCGCGCACCGCCAGTTCCATCGCCAAATCCTTGTCCATACCCTCAAGCGAGAGCAGGTCTTCGGCCGGATGGGCGTCTGCCAGCTTTTCCTCAGTAGCGATGGCTTTAGTCAACAAACGATCCTTGGCACGAGCGCGAAGCTCGTTGACGATGTCTTCGTCAAAGCCGTCGATGTTGAGCATTTCTTCCAACGGTACGTAGGCAATCTCTTCCAGGCTGGTAAAGCCTTCATCAACCAGAACCTGTGCCAGTTCTTCATCGACTTCCAGCTCTTCGATGAAGTTGCGCAGGATGTCACCGGTTTCAGCTTGCTGCTTGGCCTGGATGTCCGATTCGGTCATTACGTTCAGGGTCCAGCCAGTCAACTGACTTGCCAGACGCACGTTCTGACCGCCACGACCAATCGCCTGGGCCAGGTTGTCCGCGCCAACCGCGATGTCCATTGCATGCGCATCTTCATCTACGATGATTGCCGCTACTTCAGCAGGGGACATTGCATTGATCACGAACTGTGCCGGGTTATCGTCCCAAAGCACGATATCCACACGCTCACCACCCAACTCACCGGAAACGGCCTGAACTCGCGAACCACGCATGCCGATGCAGGCGCCTTGCGGATCGATTCGTTTGTCCTTGGAGCGAACAGCGATTTTTGCACGCGAACCCGGGTCACGGGAGGCAGCCATCACCTCGATCAGACCTTCGGCAATTTCCGGTACTTCGATACGGAAAAGCTCGATCAGCATCTCTGGCGCAGTACGCGACAGGATCAGCTGAGGGCCACGGTTTTCGGTGCGGATTTCCTTGAGCAGCGCTCGAACGCGAACACCCACCCGGAAAGTCTCCCGGGAAATGATGTCTTCACGAGCCAGCAGTGCTTCGGCATTGTTGCCAAGGTCAACGATGACATTGTCACGCGTAACCTTTTTGACAGTACCGGAAATGATTTCGCCCAGACGCTCGCGGTAGGCGTCGACAACCTGAGCACGCTCAGCCTCACGAACCTTCTGCACAATGACTTGCTTGGCGGTCTGCGCGGCAATACGGCCGAACTCGATGGAGTCGATTTTCTCTTCGATCAGATCGCCGGCAACGGCGCCCGGCTTTTTGGCCTGGGCCTGATCAACAGCCAACTCGTAGGCCGGATCGTCCAGATCTTCGTCTTCGACCACTGTCCAGCGACGGAAAGTCTCGTAGTTACCCGTGTGACGGTTGATCTCCACACGCAGTTCAACTTCATCTTCAAAACGCTTCTTGGTAGCAGTGGCAAGCGCCAGCTCCAGTGCTTCGAAAATTACACCTGCCGGAACGCCCTTTTCATTGGACACCGACTCAACAACCAGCAGTACTTCTTTGCTCATCGTACGCCTCGCCTTTCGCAAGCCATTGGATCCGCGGGATCCGCAGTATCTGGCACGTCTCAGTCAAACGTGGGAATAATGTTGGCCTTGTCGATCAAGTCGATCGGCAACAGGTATTCGTGGTCTTCTACATGCACCACGACGTCCTGCTCCTCCACCCCGCGGAGAAGGCCTTGAAAGTTGCGTCGGCCATCGAAGGGCGAGCGCAGCTTTATTTTCACTTGTTCCCCAGCGTGCAAAGCAAACTGTTCAAGAGTGAACAGTGGGCGGTCCATGCCGGGAGAAGACACCTCAAGCGTGTATTCGGCAGCGATTGGATCTTCTACGTCCAACACACCACTGATCTGGCGACTGACGATTTCGCAGTCCTCCACCAGAACACCACCTTCCTTGTCGATATAAATGCGCAGCAGTGAATGTCGGCCCTGGGAAAGAAACTCTATTCCCCAGCATTGATAGCCAAGAGCCTCGACCACCGGGGCCAACAAGGCCTGCAACTGTTCTAGCTTGCTCGACACCTGAACCCCCTCGTGCATGCTTTAAAAATAAAAAAATGGGCAAAAGCCCATCCATGAGAACGCCGCTGAACATCGACGTCATGTACTGTCCAGCTAACAAAAAGCCCCTGAAAAGGGGCTCCGCTAAAACTGGTTGCGGGGGCTGGATTTGAACCAACGACCTTCGGGTTATGAGCCCGACGAGCTACCAAGCTGCTCCACCCCGCGACAAAGCTGGGGCGGAAGTATACGACCGATCCATCTATGGGTCAATCGAACATCCACCTACAAGAAAGCCCGCTAGTGCGGGCTCTCCTGTTCAATTGGTACCGAGAAGGGGACTCGAACCCCTACACCCTATGGGCACAACCACCTCAAGGTTGCGTGTCTACCAATTCCACCACCTCGGCATTACAACTCTTTTTGGCGACCTCAAGAACATCGCCCGAATTCTTTTACTTCTGCTCTGGAGCCTGAGGTACGTCAGCTGGAACAACGGCTGGCTTTTGCCCTTCGAGCACCGGCACATCATCTGCCGCCGGCTTTTGCTTCACTTCCAATACCGCTGGATCTGGCAACCCTACTTGAGTCAGCTGTTGAGCTTTCTCTTTAGCAAAGTAACCTAACCCCAAGCTGGTTATGAAAAAACATGCCGCAAGTATAGCAGTAAACTTACTCAGAAAGGTAGAGGTTCCTTGCCCTCCGAAGACAGTATTTGATGCACCTGCTCCGAAAGACGCACCTGCGTCCGCACCTTTACCCTGCTGCAGCAATACCAGAGCAACAACGCCCAGAGCGCCCAACAGATGAAAAACGACTACGACTGTTTCCAGCATTTTTTCAGTTTCCCGCGGCGCGACAGATCGCACCGAACTCATCTGCATTCAGGGAGGCACCACCAATGAGCCCCCCATCGATATCCGGCATGCTGAATAACTCGACCGCATTGGTCGACTTAACGCTGCCGCCATAAAGAAGTCGCACGCCTTGTGCGACTTCGGCATTCTTTTCCGCCAGCCTGGCGCGAATGGCTGCGTGAACTTCCTGCGCCTCTTCAGGCGAAGCAGTCAATCCGGTGCCAATGGCCCAGACCGGCTCGTACGCGATAACCGCATTCACGAACGCTTCAACACCAAACTCGGCAATGACGCTGTCCAGCTGGCGACCGACCACTTCAAGTGTCTGGCCCGCCTGACGCTCTTCCAGGGTTTCACCAATGCAAAGCACCGGTGTAAGACCTTCTGCCTGGATGGCTGCAAACTTGCGATTAAGCACATCGTCCTGCTCGCCAATCAACTGACGACGCTCGGAGTGCCCTACCAACACCAGCTTGCAACCCGCATCAGCCAACTGACTCGATGCAACTTCGCCTGTCAGTGCGCCCTGCGCAGCCTGTATCGCTGCATCCTGAGCGCCGACAATGATCGACGTCGCTTCAAGCGCCTGAATCACCTGACCGATGAACAGACTCGAAGGCATCACAGCAACATCAACGTTGCCCGGCATCGATTGCAGGGCAAGACCCTTGATCAGCTCAGCGACGCTGGCGCGGGTACCGTGCATTTTCCAGTTACCAGCTACCATTGGGCGACGCATGCTACACCTCGTGGGTCAAAGTGGGCGCAGATGTTACCCAACACTTAGAGCACTGGCAAGCCGAAATCAGGCGCAAACTTCAGCAACCAGTTTTGCCAGCTCTTCAGCATGGGCCCTGACCTGGGATTCGTCTTCACCTTCGACCATGACACGGACCAATGGCTCGGTGCCGGACTTGCGCAGCAGAACCCTGCCACGCCCCGCCATCTGCTCGGTCACCCGCGCACAGGCCTCCTGAACGGACGGATGCGAAACGGGGTCGACACCGTCTCCACCAAAACGAACATTGATCAGGATCTGTGGGCACTTGCGCAGCCTCAGACGCGCTTCCGCGAGGCTGATGTCACTGCGACGCAATGCCAGAATCACCTGCAGCGCGGCGATGATCGCATCACCCGTGGTGGCATGCTGGAAGCAGACGATATGCCCGGAGTTCTCCCCACCGACCTGCCAGTTACGCTCAAGCAATTCGGCGATGACATAACGGTCACCGACGTTGGCGCGCACGAACGGAATATTCTGCTCGGCCAGGGCCAGCTCAAGACCCAGGTTACTCATCAGCGTCCCGACCACTCCGCCCTGTAAGCGTCCACGTTCGTGCAGATCGCGAGCGATGATGTACAGCAGTTCGTCACCATCGACGATGGTGCCCGTGTGATCGACCATCAGGACCCGATCGCCATCACCGTCGAAGCCGATACCCATGTCAGCCTTCTCGGCCAGCACGGCAGCCTGTAGCGCCTCCATATGGGTAGAGCCACAGTCCTTGTTGATGTTGAGACCGTCAGGCTGAGCCGACAGCACGATAACCTGTGCGCCCAGCTCACGAAACACGTTGGGCGCGACCTTGTACGTCGCACCGTGTGCGCAATCGATAACAACTTTCAAACCGGCAAAGTCGGTACTGGTAGGAACACTGCTCTTGCAGAACTCGATGTAACGGCCAGCGGCGTCGTTGATGCGGGAGACCTTGCCCAGGTTCTCGGACTCGGCAACGGTCATTGGCGCGTCGAGCAGTTCCTCGATCATCATTTCGATCTCGTCCGGCAGTTTCGTACCCTGCCCGGAAAAGAACTTGATGCCGTTGTCGTAATGAGGGTTGTGCGAAGCGCTGATCACGATGCCAGCCTCGGCGTGGAAGGTGCGCGTCAGGTAGGCAATGGCCGGCGTCGGCATCGGACCCAGCAGCATCACATCGGCACCGGCGGCGGACAACCCGGCCTCGAGTGCCGACTCGAACATATAGCCCGAGATGCGCGTGTCCTTACCGACCAGGATCCGGCAGGTACCCAGCTTGCGGAAAGCCATGCCCGCCGCCCAGCCCAGCTTGAGCATGAAATCGGGAGTGATCGGGAACTGGCCAACACGACCGCGAATGCCGTCGGTTCCGAAATATTTTCTGGTAGTCATGGATGCCCCACTGTTGTTATTCAGCTGCTTCGACAGCTGCAATCATGCGCACCACGTCGGCCGTTTCGGCGACATCGTGCACACGCAAGATTCTTGCACCTTTGGTCATGGCCAGTGCGGCCAACGCCAACCCACCTATCAGTCGCTCGCCCACAGGACGACCCAGAACCGCGCCGATCATGCTTTTGCGTGACACACCCACCAGCAGCGGGCGACCCAGAGCATGCAGCGCCTCCATGTGCCTGAACAGGCTGAGATTGTGCTCCAGCGTTTTCGCAAAGCCGAAACCGGGATCAAGAATGATACGGTCTTTGGGGATGCCTGCCGCCTCGCATCGCTCCATGCGATCAGCCAGGAAGGCACTCACTTCGCCGACGAGGTCCTGATAATGCGGATTATCCTGCATGTCGCCCGGCTCGCCCAGCATATGCATGAGACAGACCGGCAGACCGGTCGCGGCAGCCGCCTCCAGCGCACCTGGACGCCGCAACGAGCGGACATCGTTGATAAGCCCGGCGCCCAGTCTGGCGGACTCTACGATAACCTCAGGGGTCGACGTATCGACGGAGATGATGACGTCCAGCTCTTGAGCAATGCGCTCGACAACCGGCGCGACACGATCGACCTCCTCGGCAGGCGAAACAGGACGAGCCCCTGGACGCGTGGATTCGCCACCCACATCAATCAGCGTAGCGCCCGCAGCAACCATTTCTTGCGCATGACGCAAGGCCGCATCGAGCTGGCTGTAGCGGCCGCCGTCAGAAAAAGAGTCAGGGGTTGCATTGAGAATGCCCATCACATGCGTATGGGCCAAATCAAGAACCCGGTTGCCGCAAGGCAACCGGGTTGGGTACAGCGCAGAAGTCATGTCAGACCTTAATGTTCAGCAGCCGGGCCACCGATCGGTGTTTCCGGGCGAGGATCAGGGGTGATCGGCGTACCTTTGGTACCCGAACCGCCTTCCCAATCCCGCGGCTCGCGCGGCGGACGACCCGACATGATGTCGTCGATCTGATCGGCATCGATGGTTTCATACTTCATCAGCGCGTCTGCCATGGCATCGAGCTTGTCACGGTTGTCCGTAAGCAGCTGCTTTGCGGTGCCGTAGCAGAGGTCGATGATGCTGCGAACCTCGGAGTCGATCAGCTTGGCCGTCTCTCCGGAGAAGTTGGAGTTCTGACTGCCGCCACGACCCAGATAACCGGCGTCTTCATCCTCGGAATACATCAAAGGACCCAGTTTTTCCGACAGACCCCATTTGGTCACCATGTTCCGCGCAATCTGACTCGCACGCATGATGTCGTTGGAAGCGCCAGTCGTGACGCCATCAAAGCCAAGTGTCATCTCTTCAGCGATACGACCGCCGTACAGCGAGCAGATCTGACTGATCAGCGCACGCTTCGACAGGCTGTAACGATCTTCTTCCGGCAGGAACATGGTCACGCCCAGCGCACGACCGCGCGGGATGATCGACACCTTGTAAACCGGGTCATGCTCAGGCACCAGACGACCAACGATAGCGTGACCCGCTTCGTGGTAGGCCGTGTTCTGCTTTTCCTTCTCGGACATGACCATCGATTTGCGCTCGGCGCCCATCATGATCTTGTCCTTGGCCAGTTCGAACTCTTTCATCTCGACGATGCGCTTGCCGGAGCGAGCAGCAAAGAGTGAAGCCTCGTTGACCAGATTGGCCAGGTCGGCACCCGAGAAGCCAGGTGTGCCGCGAGCGATGACGCCAGGATTCACATCCTCGCCCATCGGAACCTTGCGCATGTGAACCTTGAGAATCTGTTCGCGGCCACGGATGTCCGGCAGACCGACCACAACCTGACGGTCGAAACGGCCCGGACGCAGCAGCGCAGGGTCAAGTACGTCAGGACGGTTGGTCGCAGCGATGACGATGATGCCGTCATTCATTTCGAAACCGTCCATCTCAACCAGCAACTGGTTGAGAGTCTGCTCGCGCTCGTCATGACCACCGCCCATGCCAGCGCCACGATGGCGACCGACAGCGTCGATTTCGTCAATGAAGATGATGCATGGCGCGTGTTTCTTGGCCTGTTCGAACATGTCACGAACGCGGCTCGCACCAACACCCACGAACATCTCAACGAAGTCGGAGCCGGAAATGGTGAAGAACGGCACTTTCGCTTCGCCAGCGATGGCTTTGGCGATCAGCGTCTTGCCGGTACCCGGAGGACCGACCATCAGCACGCCGCGGGGAATTCGACCACCCAGACGCTGGAACTTGCCTGGATCGCGGAGGAATTCAACGAGCTCGCCGACTTCTTCCTTGGCTTCGTCACAACCTGCAACGTCAGCCAGGGTGGTCTTGACCTGATCTTCGGACAGCAGACGCGCCTTGCTCTTGCCAAAGCTCATAGGGCCGCCTTTACCACCGGCTCCGCCCTGCATCTGGCGCATGAAGAACATGAAGACCGCGATGATCACCAGAATCGGGAAGCTGGCGACCAGCAACTGTGTCCAGATGCTCTGCTGCTCAGGCTGCTTGCCTTCAACAACCACGTTGTTGTCGACCAGATCGCCGATCAGACCGTTGTCCTGGATAGCCGGACGAATGGTCTTGAAGGTATCGCCATCGCTGCGCTTGCCAGTGATGACGTAGCCGTCGACGGAAACCTTCTCAACCTTGCCATCCTTCACTTGCTGGATGAACTCGGAGTAATTGAGGGTCTGCGGCTCGTTCGGGCTGGAGAAGTTGTTCATCACCGTCACAAGGACAGCAGCGATGATCAACCACAGGATCAAATTCTTTGCCATATCGTTCAATTAGCTACCCTCTGAAGCAAGCTCCACGCAGCAAGCGTGCCTCGCATGATATTCACCGGCCTAACTTACTACAGAACCTACAGATGTGGCAGGCGACGTCTGTAACCCTTTGTGAAACTTTGACTACGCGATGTTCGAACATGCTGCATCGACAACGCTATTTAAAAAAAGCTATCGCTCTGTGTCAGAGACGCTCATCGCTGGCAGCGCCTTCGATGCCTTTGAAGCCACGCCCCAGCAGGTACTGCTCGCGGGAACGGTCGCGTGAGGACAAGGGTTTGCGCATCTGTACCTTGTCGAACAGTTTGCGAATGTCCTTGTGGTACACATCGAAACCCTCACCCTGGAAGACCTTGATGAGGAAATCGCCACCCGGACGCAGAACCCGCCCGGCCAGATCAAGCGCCAGTTCGCAAAGAAACATTGCACGCGGCATGTCGACAGCGCTCAATCCACTCATATTGGGGGCCATATCGGAAATCACAAGGTCTACCTGTGTATTACCGACTGCTTCCAGAATTTGCGCGAGCACAGCGTCTTCGGTGAAGTCGCCCTGAATGAAGGTCACATCAGGGATGCTGTCCATCTCAAGGATGTCGGAAGCGATCAGGCGGCCTTGACCGCCAATCAGACGACTGGTCACCTGCGACCAGCCTCCAGGCGCGGCGCCGAGGTCGATCACGGTCATGCCGGGACGGATGATCTTGTCCTTTTCCTGGATCTCGAGAAGCTTGTAACTGGCACGCGAACGGTAGCCGTCCTTCTGCGCCATTTTGACGTACTTGTCGTCGAAGTGTTCTTTGAGCCAGTTATGGCTTGTCTTGGAACGGGCCACGGGGCACCTCAAAAATAAACGAGTCGTGATTAACTGGGCGGTCCCGGACTCGCTCGGGTAAACTGGCCGCCGCTTTTTACAAGATCAGACGCAGAGGTCAGATTATGCCGCTCACTCAAGAGCAGAAGAAACAATACAAATCCATTGGCCACCACCTGAAACCGGTATTGATCGTGGCTGACAATGGTTTGACTGAAGGTGTGCTGGCAGAGCTTGAACGCGCACTGAGCGATCATGAGCTGATCAAGATCAAGCTCAACATCCTCGACCGCGAGAGCCGCCTGCAGGCCATTGCAGAAATCTGCAAAGTCGGCTCGGCCGACCTGGTTCAGGTCATCGGCAAAATGGCGTTGATCTATCGCAAGAACCCAAAGGTAAACAAGCTGTTGTCCAACGTCCACCGCGCGCACTAAAAAAAACAGAAGCCAGGGCCGCTTTCAGCGCGCCCTGCTCCTGATTCTCTCGCACCAAACTATCGAACAGGCTACCGCCAGACCCTTCAAGGCCAGAACCCTGAAGGCTGACAGGTTGCGCCCGCCATAAGCGGGCACCGAGCCTTAGATGTGACGAACCTCGACGATTTCGTACTCGATCACGCCGCTGGGCGTTTTCACGACAACGACGTCGCCCTCTTCCTTGGCGATCAAGGCGCGGGCGATGGGCGAACCCACCGAAATCTTGCCCTTCTTGATGTCCGCCTCATCCTCACCGACGATCTGATACGTGACGCTCTCGTCCGTTTCAACGTTGGCGATTTCCACGGTCGTGCCGAAAATCACCTTGCCGGTGTGAGGAATGGTGGTGACGTCGATCACCACGGCATTCTGCATACGGCCTTCGATGTCACGGATACGCGCCTCGACCATGCCCTGCTGCTCGCGCGCAGCATGGTATTCAGCATTTTCCTTCAGGTCGCCCAGCTCCCGCGCCGTGCCGATGTCCTGGCTCAGCTTGGGACGGACCACCTTGGTCAGATGCGTCAATTCTTCTTCCAGGGCGCGAGCGCCCTGAACAGTCATTGGGTATTTGATCATGCCTTCAATCCTGCATGGAGATCCTGCAAGCGACGTACAGTCTTCTCTGGACCGAACTTGAGCGCTTCGCAGATGGCTTCGCCTGCTGCAATAGTAGTGGTGCAGTAAATCTTGTGCTGCAAGGCGTTGCGACGAATGGAATAGGAGTCCGCGATCGACTGACGGCCTTCGGTGGTGTTGATGATCAGGGTGACTTCGTCATTCTTGATCATGTCGACCACGTGCGGACGACCTTCGGTGACCTTGTTGACGCGGCGAACCTTCAAGCCCGCTGCTTCGATCAGCTTGGCGGTACCCGCCGTCGCAACGATCTGGAAGCCAAGACTGATCAGGTCACGCGCGACACCCGCCACCAAAGGCTTGTCATCGTCACGAACGCTGATGAATGCGGTGCCACCGGTCGGCAGCACTTCGCTGGCGCCCATCTGAGCCTTGGCGAACGCTTCACCAAAGGTGTCGCCCACGCCCATCACTTCACCGGTCGACTTCATCTCTGGGCCGAGGATCGGGTCAACACCCGGGAACTTGGCGAACGGGAACACTGCTTCTTTCACACTGTAGAAATTAGGAATGATTTCCTTGGTGAAGTTCAGCTCTTTCAGGGTTTTGCCTGCCATCACGCGCGCAGCGATCATGGCCAGGGAAACACCGATGCACTTGGACACGAACGGCACGGTACGCGATGCACGCGGGTTGACTTCAATGACGTAGATGTCTTCGCCCTGCAAGGCCAACTGCACGTTCATCAGGCCGACAACGCCCAGTTCCAGCGCCATCTTCTTGACCTGTTCGCGCATCTCGTCCTGGATGTGAGCCGGCAGCGAGTAAGGCGGCAGCGAGCACGCGGAGTCACCGGAGTGAACGCCCGCCTGTTCGATGTGCTGCATGATCGCGCCGATCACAACGTCGGTGCCATCGCAGACAGCATCGACGTCCATTTCGATGGCGCAGTTCAGGAAGTGGTCCAGCAGCACCGGACTGTCGTTGGAGACCTGAACCGCTTCACGCAGGTAACGCTTGAGTTCGTCTTCCTGGTAAACGATCTCCATCGCACGACCACCCAGTACATAGGATGGACGCACGACCAGCGGGTAACCAATCTTGGCGGCAGCACGAATCGCTTCGTCTTCGCTGCGCACAGTTGCGTTTGGCGGCTGACGCAGATTCAGACGCTCGACCATCTGCTGGAAGCGCTCACGGTCTTCTGCACGGTCGATGGCGTCAGGGCTGGTGCCGATGATCGGCACGCCTGCGGCCTCCAGAGCACGAGCCAGTTTCAGCGGCGTCTGGCCACCGTACTGGACGATCACACCCTTCGGCTTCTCGACGCGCACGATTTCCAGTACGTCTTCCAGCGTGACCGGCTCGAAGTACAGACGATCGGACGTGTCGTAATCGGTGGAAACGGTTTCCGGGTTGCAGTTGACCATGATGGTCTCGTACCCGTCGTCACGCAGCGCCAGAGCGGCGTGTACGCAGCAGTAGTCGAACTCGATGCCCTGGCCGATACGGTTTGGACCGCCGCCCAGAATCATGATCTTGTCGCGCGTCGAAGGGTTGGCTTCGCACTCTTCTTCGTACGTCGAGTACAGGTACGCGGTGTCGGTCGCGAACTCGGCTGCGCAGGTGTCGACGCGCTTGTAGACCGGGAACACTTCCAGCTTGTGGCGATGTGTACGCAGGTTCTTCTCGGTCACGCCCAGCAGCTTGGCCAGACGGGCATCGGAGAAGCCCTTGCGCTTGAGGCGGAACATCAGGTCGCGGTCGATGGCCGACAGACCCAGCGTCTTGACCTTCTCTTCGTCCTTGATCAGATCTTCGATCTGGACCAGGAACCAGGGGTCAATCATGTTCATGGCGAAGATATCTTCGACGCTCATGCCGGCGCGGAAGGCGTCAGCGACGTACCAGATACGCTCGGCACCCGGAACGGTCAGCTCACGCTTGAGCGTGCTCATGCTTTCCGGATGGCTCAGATCAAGCTTCGGATCAAGGCCGCAGACGCCCACTTCCAGACCACGCAGAGCTTTCTGCAGGGATTCCTGGAAGGTGCGACCGATGGCCATGACTTCACCCACCGATTTCATCTGGGTGGTCAGGCGAGCATCGGCCTTGGCGAACTTCTCGAACGCAAAGCGCGGCAGCTTGGTGACGACGTAGTCGATGGATGGCTCGAACGAAGCCGGGGTCTTGCCGCCGGTGATGTCGTTGGACAGCTCGTCCAGCGTGTAGCCAACAGCCAGCTTGGCCGCGATTCTGGCAATCGGGAAACCGGTCGCCTTGGAAGCCAGTGCCGAGGAACGCGAAACACGCGGGTTCATCTCGATCACGACCATGCGGCCAGTATCCGGGCAGATACCGAACTGAACGTTGGAGCCACCGGTTTCAACGCCGATCTCGCGCAGTACCGCCAGGGAGGCGTTACGCAGGATCTGGTATTCCTTGTCGGTCAGGGTCTGTGCTGGCGCCACAGTGATCGAGTCACCGGTGTGCACGCCCATCGGGTCGAAGTTTTCGATGGAGCAGACAATGATGCAGTTGTCCTTTTTGTCGCGGACAACTTCCATCTCGTACTCTTTCCAGCCGATCAGCGATTCGTCGATCAGCAGTTCCTTGGTTGGCGACAGGTCCAGACCACGGGCGCAGATTTCTTCGAACTCTTCACGGTTGTAAGCGATACCGCCACCGGTGCCGCCCATGGTGAAGGACGGGCGGATGATGCAAGGGAAGCCGAGGCGCTCAAGAACAGCATTGGCTTCTTCCATCGAGTGGGCGATGCCGGAACGCGGGCAGTCAAGACCGATGGATTTCATCGCCTTGTCGAAACGCGAACGGTCTTCAGCCTTGTCGATGGTGTCAGCGTTGGCACCGATCATTTCGACGCCGAACTTCTCCAGAACGCCTTCGCGCTCCAGGTCCAGCGCACAGTTCAGCGCAGTCTGGCCGCCCATGGTTGGCAGCAGTGCGTCCGGACGCTCTTTCTCGATGATCTTGGCAACGGTCTGCCACTTGATCGGCTCGATGTAGGTGGCGTCGGCCATGGCCGGGTCGGTCATGATGGTGGCCGGGTTGGAGTTCACCAGGATGACGCGGTAACCCTCCTCGCGCAGAGCCTTGCAGGCCTGGGCGCCGGAGTAGTCGAATTCACAGGCCTGGCCGATCACGATGGGGCCGGCGCCGAGAATCAGGATGCTTTTAATATCTGTACGTTTTGGCATGGGTTGTCACTCAAATCCGCAGGTCAGTCGGCAAGCCGTCTTGAACATTTCATGGAGGTGGCCTGGGTGGCAGCGACCGGATGTGTTGTCCGGGTCCAGCCAGGTCACCTGCTTACTACAGTCTCAAGGCAACCGGTCAGCGTCGCTTGGCCATGGCTTCGATAAAGCGGTCAAACAGCGGCGCGACGTCGCTCGGGCCAGGGCTGGCTTCAGGGTGACCCTGGAAGCTGAAGGCGCTCTTGTCGGTACGCTCGATACCCTGAAGGGTGCCGTCGAACAGCGACTTGTGGATGGCGCGCACGTTGGCTGGCAGCGTGGCTTCGTCTACCGCGAAACCGTGGTTCTGGCTGGTGATCATGACGACACCGGTGTCCAGATCCTGAACCGGGTGGTTGGCACCGTGGTGGCCGTGACCCATTTTTACGGTCTTGGCGCCGGAGGCCAGCGCGAGTAGCTGGTGACCCAGGCAGATGCCGAATACCGGGGTTTCGGTTTCCAGCACTTCCTTGATCGCAGTGATCGCGTAATCGCAAGGCTCTGGATCGCCAGGACCGTTGGACAGGAACACGCCGTCCGGGTTGTAGGCCAGAACGTCCCTGGCAGGCGTCTGCGCCGGAACCACGGTCACGCGGCAGCCGCGCTCGACCAGCATGCGCAGGATGTTCAGCTTCACACCGTAATCGTAGGCAACCACGTGGTAAGGCAGCTCGGAAGCAGCGATTTCAGCATGGCTGTCGGTCTTCAGGTCCCAGACGCTGGAACGCCATTCATAGGTGTCCTTGGTGCTGACTTCCTTGGCCAGATCCATGCCCTTGAGCCCTGGGAAGCCGCGCGCGGCTGCAATGGCGGCTTCTTCAGAGATGTTGTCACCGGCCATGATGCAGCCGTTCTGTGCGCCTTTCTCACGCAGGATGCGGGTCAGGCGACGGGTGTCGATACCGGCGATGGCGACAACGTTATTGGCTTTCAGGTAATCGTCCAGCGACATCTTGTTACGCCAGTTGCTGGCGACCAGAGGCAGGTCACGGATGACCAGACCTGCGGACCAGACGCGATCAGACTCTGCGTCCTCAGGTGTGGTGCCGGTATTGCCGATATGGGGGTAAGTCAGGGTAACGATCTGCTGGGCATAGGAAGGATCGGTAAGGATTTCCTGATAGCCTGTCATTGCGGTGTTGAACACCACCTCACCAACGGTCTGACCGTCGGCTCCAATGGCTTCGCCGCGAAAAATGCTGCCATCAGCAAGGGCGAGTATGGCTGGCTTAGTCAAGAAGACCTCCCGTAAATAAAGCCTGAAAGGGCGTTCGCAGGTTGCAAAAAAGCGGAATGACGTAGATACGTCACCCCGCTTTCTTATAGAATCATCTGCGCGCTTTTAGTGGACACACTAAAGCTGTAGCTTACAGAAAAGGCCCATTTTGGTCTACCACCAATGTGCCTGAAATGCGGGGAAATGCGACAGCGGGTTGAAGCGAATCAGTCAGTAAAAGGCCGAATCCCGCAGTGTGTACGAAATCCGGCCTGTTAACTGCAGATGCAAGGATCAATGCAGATCCAGCACATCCTGCATGTCATACAGCCCCGGCGCCTTGCCATCGAGCCACATCGCGGCCCTCACGGCACCCTTGGCAAACGTCATGCGACTGGACGCCTTGTGGGTGATCTCGACACGTTCACCATCGGCAGCAAACAGCACCGTGTGATCACCGACTACATCACCGGCGCGAATTGTCGCGAAGCCGATGCTCTGGCGATCACGCGCACCGGTCTGGCCTTCACGACCATAGACCGCAACCTTCTGCAGGTCACGCCCCAACGCACTGGCAACCACCTCACCCATGCGCAACGCAGTGCCTGACGGCGCGTCGACCTTGTGACGGTGATGCGCTTCGGTGATTTCGATATCGACGTCATCACCCAGAACCCGGGCCGCCGTATCAAGCAACTTCAGACACAGGTTGACGCCGATACTGAAATTGGCGGCGAACACGATCGGGATGTCCTTGCCCGCCTCAACCAGACGCTGCTTTTCCTCAACGCTGAACCCGGTCGTGCCAATGATCATGGCCTTGCCCGCCTTGCGGCAGAACGCCAGGTTCTTGAGCGTCACCGACGGATGCGTGAAATCGATCAGCACATCGAACTCGTCTGCGACCTTGGCCAGATCACCTGACAAAGGAACACCGATACGACCCAGCGCAGCCAGTTCGCCAGCGTCCGCGCCAACCAGCGTGCTGTCAGGACGATCAATCGCAGCGGTCAACCCGGCGCCGGGCGCCTGCTGAATCGCTTCGATCAAGGTTTTACCCATGCGCCCGGCGGCGCCCACTACAGCAATACGTCGCATGCCGATTTCCTTAGATAACCTTACAAATCACCGAAGAAGCGCTTCACACCCTCAAACCAGCCACTGGCCTTGGGAGAGTGGGACTCATCATTCTCAAGCGACGTGCGGAACTCTTCCAGCAGCTCGCGCTGACGCTTGCTGAGGTTGACCGGGGTTTCGACCGCCACACGACACATCAGGTCGCCCGCACCGCCACCGCGTACCGGAGCAACACCCTTGCCGCGCAGACGGAACTGCTTGCCGGTCTGGGTACCCTCGGGGATCTTCAGCTTGACGCGACCGTCGAGGGTCGGCACTTCAAGCTCGCCACCCAGCGCTGCATCGGTAAAGCTGATGGGTACTTCGCAGAACAGGTGCTTGCCGTCACGCTGGAAGATGTCGTGCTCGCGCACGTTGATGACCACGTACAGGTCGCCCGTCGGACCACCCTGAACGCCCGCCTCGCCTTCGCCGGACAGACGAATGCGGTCGCCGGTATCAACACCTGGCGGCACTTTGACGGAGAGCGTCTTGTACTCTTCAACACGGCCTTCGCCATGGCACGAATCGCACGGATCGGAAATGATCTTGCCGTGACCATGGCAACGCGGGCAGGTCTGCTGCACAGAGAAGAACCCCTGCTGCATGCGCACCTGACCGATACCGCCACAGGTCGGACACGTGACCGGCGAAGAGCCCTTCTTCGCGCCACTGCCATCACACGGCTTGCAGTTGACCAGCGTCGGGACGCGGATGCTGACCGTTGTGCCACGAACCGCCTCTTCGAGGTTCAGCTCGAGCGTGTAACGCAGGTCGCTGCCACGCTGGGCACCACCGCGTCCACCGCCGCCAGCTCTGCCACCACCGAAGAAGTCACTGAACACATCACCGAAGATATCGGAGAAGTTCGCACCGCCAGCGCCACCACCAAAGCCTCCACCGCCGCCCATGCTCGGGTCGACACCGGCATGACCGTACTGATCGTAGGCCGCACGTTTGCTGGCATCGGACAGGACTTCGTAGGCCTCGTTGGCCTCCTTGAACATCTCTTCCGACGCTTTGTCATCAGGGTTGCGGTCAGGGTGATGCTTCATCGCCAGACGACGGTAAGCCTTTTTCAGCTCCGCCTCGCTGGAGCCTCGCTCCACTCCCAACACTTCGTAATAATCACGCTTTGCCATAATTCTTCCGCACTCTTGAGGACGTTCGGCAAGACCCTCCTGAGCCTCGCCAAACTCGTTGAGCCCCATACAGGCCCGGACCCAACTCACGTCAATTCAACGATCCTGGTCTTCGTTCAACGGCCAGAAACATCCGACCGAGAAAGCGGCAGAATGAGTCGCCACGCAGGAGCATCGCGATCTTGCCACATGGCATTCGGACCGAAATCCGCCTGCCGAAATTTTGCCTGTTCCAGACACGCCAACGCGGGAGCAAGCTCCCGCGCGGCGACATCCTACCAGTCACCACTCGAAAGAGGTCAACCGGCTTGCAAGTGAGCCTGCGCTTACTTGTGGTCTTTCACTTCTTCGAACTCGGCGTCGACAGCGTCGTCAGCCTTGGACGGTTCGTCAGCAGGCTTGGCCGCTGCTTCCGGGTTCTCGGCCTGCTCGGCGTACATCTTCTGAGCGATTGGCGCGGAAACCTTGGACAGCTCTTCAACCTTGGCTTCGATGGCAGCCTTGTCGTCGCCTTTGACAGCGGCTTCCAGAGCGACCACTGCAGCTTCGACTGCGGTCTTCTCTTCGGCAGTCACTTTGTCGCCCGCATCGGAGATCATCTTGCGAGTCGAGTGGACCAGCGCATCACCCTGGTTACGGGCAGAGGCCAGCTCTTCGAACTTGCGATCCTCTTCAGCGTTGACTTCAGCGTCACGAACCATCTGCTGAATTTCTTCCTCGGACAGACCGGAGTTGGCCTTGATCACGATGGACTGCTGCTTGCCGGTGGCCTTGTCTTTCGCGCCTACGTGCAGAATGCCGTTGGCGTCGATGTCGAAGGTCACTTCGATCTGTGGCACGCCACGTGGAGCCGGTGGAATCTCGGCCAGGTCGAACTTGCCCAGGGACTTGTTCTGACCGGCTTGTTTACGCTCACCCTGCAGCACGTGAATGGTCACAGCGCTCTGGTTGTCATCGGCAGTCGAGAACACCTGCGATTTCTTGGTAGGAATCGTGGTGTTTTTCTCGATCAGCGCTGTCATCACGCCGCCCATGGTTTCGATACCCAGAGTCAGCGGGCTGACGTCGAGCAGCAGAACGTCTTTGACATCACCGGCCAGTACCGCACCCTGGATGGCAGCACCCATGGCAACCGCTTCGTCCGGGTTGACGTCTTTACGCGCTTCTTTGCCGAAGAACTCGGTCACCAGCTTCTGAACCAGCGGCATGCGGGTCTGACCACCGACCAGGATCACGTCGTTGATGCTGCCGATGTCGATGCCAGCATCCTTCAATGCAATGCGGCAAGGTTCGATGGTGCGCTGAACCAGGTCTTCAACCAGCGATTCCAGCTTCGAACGGGAGATTTTCACGTTCAAGTGCTTTGGACCGGTCGCATCTGCAGTGATGTACGGCAGGTTGACGTCAGTCTGCATGCTGGAGGACAGCTCGATCTTGGCCTTTTCAGCAGCTTCTTTCAGACGCTGCATCGCCAGAGGGTCGCCCTTCAGGTTCATGCCGCTTTCTTTCTTGAATTCGTCGACGAGGTAGTCGATCAGACGAATGTCGAAGTCCTCACCACCCAGGAAGGTGTCGCCGTTGGTGGCCAACACTTCGAACTGGTGCTCACCGTCGACTTCAGCGATTTCGATAACCGATACGTCGAATGTACCGCCACCCAGGTCATAAACGATGACAGTGTGGTCGCCCTTCGCCTTGTCCATACCGTAGGCCAGAGCGGCAGCGGTCGGCTCGTTGATGATGCGCTTGACGTCCAGACCCGCGATGCGGCCGGCGTCCTTGGTCGCCTGACGCTGGCTGTCGTTGAAGTAGGCAGGAACAGTGATGACCGCTTCGGTAACAGCTTCACCGAGGTAGTCTTCAGCGGTCTTCTTCATCTTTTTCAGGATTTCAGCGGAAATCTGAGGAGGCGCCATTTTCTGGCCATTCACTTCAACCCAGGCGTCGCTGTTGTCAGCCTTGACGATCTTGTAAGGGACCATCTGGATGTCTTTCTGAACGACTTCTTCGTCAAAACGACGGCCGATCAGACGCTTTACTGCGTACAGCGTGTTGTGCGGATTGGTTACAGCCTGACGCTTTGCAGACTGACCGACCAGGATTTCACCATCGTTGGCGTAGGCAATGATCGACGGCGTGGTGCGAGCGCCTTCAGCGTTCTCGATAACCTTGGCCTTGCCGTTTTCCAGAATGGAGACACAGGAGTTGGTAGTCCCCAGGTCGATACCGATAATTCTGCCCATCTTGACTCTCCCGAAACTTTGATTTGGTTGCCGCAACTGCGTTTACAAATTGCGGTAGCTCTTAAACGCTTGACCTGTAAATGGGGGCCTTGCAGCTGATTTCAAGCCTGCTCGTCAATTGACGGCGTAACAGGCGACGGTGCCTTGCTGACCACGACCATGGCCGGGCGCAGCAGACGACCATTGAGCTGATAACCCTTCTGAAACACTTTGAGCACCGTGTTGGGCTCTACATCTGCACTTTCCTGCATGGCCATTGCCTGGTGCTGTTCGGCACTGAATGGCTGACCATGCGGGTCGACGGCTTCCAACTGATAACGCTTGAGGGTGTCCTGGAACATCTTCAAGGTCAGCTCGATGCCTTCACGCATCGGGCGAATGCTCTCGTCGTCCGGACTGGACAGCTCGATACCTCGCTCCAGACTGTCGATGATCGGCAGCAGATCACCGGCAAATTTTTCCAACGCAAACTTGTGAGCCTTTTCAACATCCTGTTCAGCGCGGCGGCGGACATTCTGCAGATCCGCAGCCACTCGCAGGGATTGGTCCTGCGCGGCAGCCAGTTGCTCTTCGAGCACTTGCACACGGGTCGCCAGTTCGTCGCCCGCGCCTGCTTCGGCAGCCTGGTCCTGGCTCTGCGCATCCAGATTCTGTTCGTCAGCCATAAGTGTTCTCCTTTAAAAACGTCCGCGAACCCAACTCGCGCTTCTGCCCCCTATATGGGATCGGAATTTTCGGCTTCAAGGGCAGACAGCACTGGATATGTGCATTTCCTCACAAAAAAATAGGGAATAAAGAGCTAGAAAAAATCGACACCCCTCGCTGTGCGGACTAAAAAACAAAGAAGACCAATCAAATCGAGCTAAGCCAAGGCATTGTCAGCAGTAAATAAAACACTGTATAAATAACCAGACAAATAGCTCGGGAGCCGCTCAATGCTGGTGCACCTTTCCGTACATAACTACGCCATCGTCGAACACCTCGATCTCGAGCTTGATCGAGGCATGAGCGTAATCACTGGCGAAACCGGCGCTGGCAAATCCATCATGCTCGACGCGCTGGGCCTGACGCTGGGCGACCGGGCCGACAGCGGCGTGGTTCGTCCAGGTGCCGACAAGGCTGACATCCTCGCCACGTTCGATCTGGAAGACATTCCCGAAGCGCAGGTCTGGCTCAAGGAGCGCGACCTGGACAATGACGGCCCCTGCATCCTGCGCCGGGTCATCACCGCAGAAGGCCGCTCGCGCTCGTACATCAACGGCTCGCCCTGCCCGCAAGGCGACCTGAAAGCGCTTGGCGAACTGCTGATCGACATTCACAGCCAGCATGAGCATCAGTCCCTGCTCAAGACCGATACCCATCGCCGCCTGCTGGACGAATACGCAGGCGCGACCGATCTGGCGCGGCAGGTTCAACTGGCGGCACAGCGCTGGCGTCAGACCCGGCAAGAGCTGGAACGTCTTTCCAACTCGGGTGACGAGCAACGGGCACGCCACCAGTTGCTCAGCTATCAGCTGGAAGAGCTGGAAAGCCTGAGCCTGGGCGAAAACGAGCTGGAGCAACTGGAGCAGGAACACAAGAACCTGACCAACGCCGAAAGCCTGCTGAGCATCTGCCGACAAGTCGTCGAGCAATGCAGCGAGAGCGATTCCGGCAACGTGCTCAATGCCCTCACGGCCAGCCTGCATCGCCTGGGCAGCGTGAATAACTCACCTACCGCACTCAGCGAAGCCACTGATCTGCTGTCCAGCGCCCAGATTCAGGTAGAAGAAGCCGTCGGCGAGCTCAATCGCTTTC
This sequence comes from Pseudomonas sp. fls2-241-TYG-175, assembly GCF_030209155.1. NCBI lineage: Bacteria > Pseudomonadati > Pseudomonadota > Gammaproteobacteria > Pseudomonadales > Pseudomonadaceae > Pseudomonas > Pseudomonas sp. fls2-241-TYG-175. The sequence continues at coordinate 69,646 of NZ_JARVSO010000020.1, forward strand.
TCGACCATTTCGACGCTGACCCGGCCAGACTTCAGCAGCTTGAAGAACGGCTCGATGCTATTTATACACTCGCACGCAAACACCGCATCCAGCCCAACGAAGTGGCGACCCTGCAGCAGAAATTGCTGGATGAAATCGAAACGCTGAATGCCAACGATGAATCCATCGAGCGACTGGAACATGAGGTGCAGGCTTTTGCCCGGCATTATCAGGAAAAGGCTCGCGAACTGAGTGACCTGCGTCACAGCTCGTCGACCCGACTGGCCAGTGCCGTTGAGCAGGAGATTCATCGACTGGGCATGCCCGGCGGTCGCTTCCAGATCGAGTTGAAGACCATTCCCGGCAGCGAGCCTCATCCTCATGGCTTGGAACACGTCGAACTGCTGGTCAGCGCCAACCCCGGTCAGCCGCTCAAGGCGCTGGCGAAGGTGGCGTCGGGTGGCGAGCTTTCACGGATCAGTCTGGCGATCCAGGTCATCACCGCCCAGACCTCTCGTGTACCGACGCTGGTCTTCGATGAAGTCGATGTGGGGATCGGTGGCCCGACGGCCGAGATTGTTGGTCAGCTGTTGAGACGCCTGGGCGAGCGTGGACAGGTCATGACCGTGACTCACCTGCCGCAGGTCGCGGCACAGGGTCACCAGCACCTGTTCGTACACAAGGTCAGGGATAACGACGCGACACGCACTGCCGTGTCGAAATTGACCAAGGCCGAGCGTATAGAGGAAGTGGCGCGCATGCTGGGCGGCATCGACCTGACCAAGGAATCGCTGGCTCACGCCAGGAAGATGGTCATTACCGCTAAAAACTGATCAGCAGAGCGCCGATCCGGATTCATGGACCATAGAAAGCACAAAGGCGACACTGAGGTCGCCTTTGCCGGTGTGCTTACGCCTTTTTGTTGCGCACGTAGAGCACCAGATTGTGGTCCACCAGATCAAAGCCGTGTCGTTCGACGATGGCTTTCTGAAGCTTCTCGATTTCTTCGTCGAAGAATTCGATCACCTCACCTGACTCCACGTTGACCATATGGTCGTGGTGGCCGCCATCAGCCAGTTCGAACACAGCATGACCACCGTCGAAATTGTGGCGAACCACCAGTCCAGCGGCTTCAAACTGAGTCAGAACACGGTAGACCGTGGCCAGACCGACATCCTCGCTCGCCTCCATCAATGCCTTGTAAACATCCTCGGCACTCATGTGGCGCTGCTCGGCAGAATCGAGCATTTGGAGTATTTTGACCCGCGGTAGGGTCACCTTGAGTCCTGCTTTACGTAGTTCGCTATTTTCAACCATGGTCAGCTTTCTCGCAGACGCTGCTTCGCAGCTTCTCTTAATGCAGGTATGATCGGGGTTTACGTTGTCCCAGCCAAGATAGTGGAAGTCGCCCACCGATGCAAAACACCAAGCTCTTGCTAACCAGTTTCACCTTCGTGGGACTGCTCGCACTCGCCGGTTGTTCATTCCCCGGGGTTTACAAAATCGACATCCAGCAGGGTAATGTCGTCACGCAGGACATGATAAACCAGTTGCGCCCCGGAATGACCCGGCGGCAAGTACGGTTTATCATGGGCAACCCGTTGCTGACCGACACCTTCCACGCCGATCGGTGGGATTACCTGTACAGCCTTCAGCCAGGTGGCGGTGAGCGCCAGCAGGAGCGCGTCAGTCTGATTTTCAATGAAAGCGATCAGTTGGTCAGCCTGTCGGGCGACTTCATGCCAGGCGTAAGCCGCGATGAAGCGATCCTCGGCAAGGACGGCGATACCACCACCGTGCCGGTCGAGAACCAGCCTCAGCAGCCGCCTGAAGAGCCGGCCAAACCAGGCTCGTTGCTGGACAAGATCCAGAAAGACGTCGACAGCGTCGAGACTGTACCTGTTCCGACCCAGGAGCCACTGGACGTCAACCCTCGCTGACGCCAGACGCTCGAAGAAAAGCCCGGCATGCCGGGCTTTTTTGTGCGTTACGTTCAGTAAACATTCAGCTGGCAGTGGGCGGCACCCTGTTCTGACGGGCCTTGGCCGCACGCTGACGGCGCGCTTCCATGGGATCGGCCAGCAACGGGCGATAGATCTCGATTCGCTCCCCCGCCTCGATACAGCGCACGGAAGGGTCGCTGACCACCTTGCCGAAAATGCCGACAGAGCAGTTAGCCAGGTCCAGTTCTGGAAACTGCCGATCAATACCGGAAGCAGCCAGCGCCTGTCGCACCGTTGAGCCAGCAGGCACCTCCACACTCAGCAATGCCTGACGATCGACGGCGGCATAGACCACCTCGACCGTTATCAGCGTGTCAGACATGCAACTGCTTGGCGCGCTGGCAGAATGCGTCCACCAGGGTATTGGCAGCCTGATTGAACAGCGGCCCCAGGGTTGCACGCACGATCGGGCCTGCGTAGTCGAAGGAAAGGTCCAGGCTGATCTTGCAGGCCTTCTCGCCCAACTGCTTGAACGTCCAGACGCCATGCAATTGCTCGAAGGGACCTTCAACCAGATCCATCACAATCGACTCGCCCGGTATCAGCGTGTTTCGCGTCACGAATTGCTGGCTTAAACCGCCTTTTGCGATTTCCAGACTGGCGCGCATCTGCTCGTCACTGGATTCAAGAACGGTTGCCGACGAGCACCACGGCAGAAACTCCGGGTAACGCGCGACATCATTGACCAGCTCGTACAGGAAACGAGCCGGGTACGGCAAAAGGGCAGAACGTTGAATATGCGTAGTCATGTGAGCGTCATTTCCAGAGCTGAGCGGCAAACACCACAAGAATGCCGAGCGGCGCCACGTAGCGCATCAAAAAGAACGTCAGGCTGAACAGCAGCGGGCTGCGAATCGACAACTCATCGCGCACCGCTTCACGGCCCATCACCCAACCGGCGAATACTACAAAACACAATCCACCCAGCGGCAACATGATCCGCGAGGTGAGGAAATCGATGACTCCGAAGAAGTCCAGGCCATTGGATGCGCCCCACTGGTAGAGATGAAAAGCGCCCCCATCGTTCACGAAAAACTTGGCCTTTTGCCAGATATTGAACGAGAACACCGTACCAAGGCCAACAAACCAGCAGCTGAAGGCCAGCCAGAACGTAACCCAGGCACGACGAACGCCGGTGCGCTCCACCAGATAGGCAACCATCGGCTCAAGCAAGGAAATCGCCGAACTCCAGGCGGCCACCGCCACCAACACGAAGAACACTACGCCCATCAACTGACCGAACGCTACGTTACCGAACGCGAATGGCAATGTGACGAACATCAGGCCAGGCCCCTCACTCGGGTTCAGACCTGCGGCAAAAACGATTGGGAATAGCGCAAGGCCCGCCAGCAACGAAACGAAGGTATCGAGCAGTGCAATGCCGACCACCGTGGTGCTGATCGACGCGCCCCTGGTCATGTACGCACCGTAGACCATGATCGAACCGACACCCACGCTCAACGAAAAGAACGCGTGCCCCATCGCGGGCAACAAGCCGTCGAGAACCTTGTCCGGGTTGAAGTCGAACATGAAATGCACGCCTTCCATGAAGTGCCCGGTAGTCAGGCTGTAGCCCAACAGAATCAGCATCAGCAGGAACAGCATCGGCATCATGATGCGCAAACTGCGCTCGAGACCGGCTTCGACACCCTTACCGATCACGACCGCCGACAGCAGCATGAAAATGGTGTGCCAGAGAATCAGGCGCCAGGGATCGGCAATCACGCCGCCGAAGTAAGCGCCGACCTGATCAGCCGTCACGCCCTGAAAGTCACCGCGCCCCATGTCGATGATGTAGTCCAGCGACCAGCCGCCAACCACACTATAGAAGGAGAGGATAAGCAGCGCGGTGATCATTCCGGCGAACGCACCCCAGGACCAGCGCGCCGAATGACCGGCTTCGACGGCCAGCGTCTTTAAGGCATTGGCCGGGCTCAATCGTGCGCGACGACCGATCAGCGTCTCCGCCATCATGACGGGGACACCGATCAGGGCGATGCATGCCAGAAACACCAGCACGAATGCGCCGCCGCCATAGGCACCGACCATGTAGGGGAATTTCCAGATACTGCCCAGCCCGACGGCAGAGCCGGTAGCAGCCAGAATGAATACCCAGCGGCTTGCCCAGCTACCGTGGACCGAGACTTTGTCTGTCGACATGACTGAAACGCCCAACCAAAAAAGAGCGCGCATTGTCCGGGATTCAACCATTGTGCTCAAGCACACGCTTTCCCGTAGCCGACATTGAAGCAACTCCCTATAATGCGCCCCCTATGGCTAAGCTCAAGAAACACCCTACAGGGACCATCGCGCAGAACAAGAAGGCGCGACACGATTACTTCATCGAACACAAGTTCGAGGCCGGTCTGGTCCTGGCTGGCTGGGAAGTAAAAAGCCTGCGTGCCAACAAGGTACAGCTGGTCGACAGTTACGTGCTGCTCAAGGATGGCGAGGCATGGCTGATGGGCTGCCATATCACGCCGCTCAAGACGGCCAGCACGCACGTCATCGCTGACCCGACACGCACCCGCAAACTGCTGCTGAACCAGCGCGAGCTCGAAAAGCTCATCACGTCTGTTCAGCAGAAAGGCTATGCCTGCGTGGCCCTCTCCCTTTACTGGAAGCAGCACTTGATCAAGTGCGAAATCGCTCTGGGCAAAGGCAAGAAGGAATACGACAAGCGCCACACCGAACGCGAACGCGACTCGGACCGTGAGCTGCAGCGCGCCGTGCGCAGCAAGGGCAAGGACGACTGAGCCTGAGCTGATCGCTCGCAAGCTCTGCGCTCATCGTTATACACAAATCGACCTGAAGGAATGCGGTGCCTGAAAGTGGGAGCGGACTTGTCCGCGAATACTGCGTTTCAGACGCTGCATCTTCAACGTATGTACCAGCTTTCGCGGACAAGTCCGCTCCCACGGTCGAAATAGTGCCCGCTCCAGATGCTCATTGCGACTTGTGTATAACGATGAGCACTCCGCGTGGGATGCCGCCCGAGACGCTCCGCGTCACAAATGACACAGATTGCGGATTCAGTGAGCCGAACGCATGACGCTCTGCGCCACATCCGCGTCCGGACTGCATGCCAATACCGATATCACATCGTATTACGCCGCTCTGCCCGGGCCGTGCGCTGAACCTGCTGCCTGACTTCTTCCAGCACTTCCTGCACATACGTCAGGTGCCTGCTCGACACCTCGCGCGCGTCTTCCGCGCGGCCTTCAATGATCGCCATGTAAAGCTCCCGATGCTGCGTGATCAGCATGTCGCGAGTTTCCGTGCGCTGTTTGTACATGCCGCCAATGTTGATCACCACATTGCGCTTGAGCAGGTCGAACAGGCCACGGATGGTGTGCAGCAGGACGGCGTTGTGGCTGGCCTCGGCAATCGCCAGGTGGAAGCTGGCATCGGCTGCGCCCTCCTCGGCCCGACTGACCTCGTCGGCACGCGAATAACAATCCAACAGTGACTCGAACGCCACGCGCAGACGCTCGCGATCCATCTCGGTGGCGCGCATCGCTGCGTAATACGCGCAGGACGCCTCCAGCGTGTGACGAAACTCCAGCAGGTCACGCTGCGCATCGGGACTGCTTTCCAGCAAGTGCAGCAACGGGTCGCTGAACGTCGAACCGATGTTCTCGACCACGTAATTGCCGCCTCCCTGCCGACTGACCAACAGACCCTTGGCCGTCAGTTTTTGAATCGCCTCGCGCAACGACGGGCGTGATACACCGAACTGCTCGGCCAACGCTCTTTCCGCCGGTAAACGCCCACCCGATTTGAGGGTGCCTTCCAGAATCATCTTTTCCAGCTGCTCGACGATATCGTCGGACAAACGGCGCTGACGCACCTGATCAAAGCCCATAGCACTTACTCCAACGTCCCGGCTCGCTGCCGGGCCCGCGTATTCTGGCTGATTGCCGCCACCAAGGCACCTGTCCAATTCAGCCGAAAACCCTGTCTGGCACTGCCCTTCCAGAGCCCATGCGACAAAAGTCATGACCCCGCAAATTGACACACCAATCACAAGGCCTCTAATCTAGCCAGCAGACATTGTAAATTGGTATTACCAATTATCCAATGCCAGCGTTCGGCGGTTGATCTCCGTGGCGCTGCAAGGCCTTTCGAACAGAAAGCCTTGAGCTGGTGAGCTGTGCGATTCAATCGTCAGCATCGACCAGGCGCTCGCCCACGCGACGTCGAATCGAAGCCGCGCACACAGAACACCGGGCCTTACCAACAATAATTAAGGGGCCTCCCGACATGCAGACATGGCAACAGCTCTACACACCGCTTGGCAGCCTCGGCCTTTCCGCCGCAGCCGCACTGATCCCGATCGTATTCTTCTTCCTGGCACTGGCCGTTTTCCGGCTCAAAGGCCATATCGCGGGCAGCATCACCCTGGCGCTGTCGATGCTGGTGGCGATCTTCGCCTTCCAGATGCCGACCGATATGGCGCTGGCAGCCGCAGCCTATGGATTCGCCTATGGACTGTGGCCCATCGCGTGGATCATCGTGGCGGCCGTGTTTCTCTACAAACTGACGGTCAAGAGTGGTCAGTTCGAGATCATTCGCAGCTCGGTCATGGCCATCACCGATGACCAGCGTTTACAGGTATTGCTGATCGCCTTCTGCTTCGGTGCCTTTCTGGAAGGTGCGGCGGGTTTCGGCGCACCGGTCGCCATCACCGCCGCCTTGCTGGTGGGCCTCGGCTTGAACCCGCTCTACGCCGCCGGCCTGTGCCTGATCGCCAACACTGCGCCGGTTGCGTTCGGCGCGCTGGGCATTCCGATCATCGTGGCAGGCCAGGTCTCTGGGCTGGATGCGTTCAAGATCGGTGCGATGGCAGGTCGTCAACTGCCCTTTCTGTCGATCTTCGTGCCGTTCTGGCTGATGTTCATGATGGACGGTGTACGCGGCGTCAAGGAGACCTGGCCAGCGGCGCTGATCGCAGGCACCACCTTTGCGATCACCCAATTCCTGACCTCCAACTTCGTCGGCCCGGAACTGCCGGACATCACGTCGGCACTGGTCAGCATCGTCTCGCTGACGCTGTTCCTTAAGGTCTGGCAGCCGCAGCGCGCATCCGACACAGTCGTAGTCAGCAGCGGCTCGGCAGCGATCATGGGCGGCCCGGGCGGATTCAACAAACCCCGCTCCTCAGTCGCATCGCCCTACAGCCTCGGCCAGATCATCAAGGCATGGTCGCCGTTCCTGATCCTGACCGGCATGGTCACGATCTGGACACTGAAACCGTTCAAGGCGCTGTTTGCCGCCGGTGGCGCCCTTCAGGCCTTCACCTTCAACATTCCGGTGCCGCATCTGGATCAGTTGGTGATGAAAACCGCCCCGATTGTCGCGAACGTGACGGCGATGCCTGCGGTGTACAAGTTCGACCTGATCGCCGCTTCGGGCACCGCAATTCTGTTCTCGGCCATCATCGCGATGCTGGTCCTGCGCATCACGCCGAAGATTGGTCTGACCACTTTCAAGGAAACCCTGGTTGAGCTGCGCTGGGCAATCGTGTCCATCGGCATGGTGCTGGCCTTTGCCTTCGTCATGAACTACTCGGGCATGTCCTCGACCCTGGCGCTGGTTCTGGCCGGAACAGGCGCGGCGTTCCCGTTCTTCTCGCCGTTCCTTGGCTGGCTGGGCGTGTTCCTGACCGGTTCCGACACCTCGGCCAACGCACTGTTCGGTTCGCTGCAGGCCACCACCGCCCACCAACTCGGCGTCAGCGACGTGTTGATGGTCGCGGCCAACTCCAGCGGCGGTGTGACCGGCAAGATGATCTCGCCACAGTCCATCGCCGTAGCCTGCGCTGCGACCGGGCTGGTCGGCAGGGAATCTGACCTGTTCCGCTTCACGCTTAAACACAGCCTGTTTTTCGCCACCATCGTCGGCTGTATCACCTACGCCCAGGCGTACTGGTTCACCGGCATGCTGGTTCATTGATGCCTGAATGAAGCACCACTGGCGCCGAAATGACCCGTCGGCGCCAGCCATTCATAACCGGGCCCACCCGGAGACTCAAACTGATGAGTACGCTTTTTCACAACGCCGCACCCAACCCAACAGCCAACGCCACCCGCGTCGCGCCTGCTCGCCATGCGCCGCGTGAATACCCGACCGACAAACCGCAACGCGTTTATCTGTTCGGCACCTGCGTCGTGGACCTGTTTTTTCCGGACGCTGGAATGGACGCCATCCACCTGCTCGAACGCGAAGGCATCGAAGTGGATTATCCACAGGCGCAAAGCTGCTGCGGGCAACCGGCCTACACCTCGGGCTACACCGATCAGGCTCGCGAAGTCGCCCGCGCCCAGCTCGCGTTGTTCAAGGGAGACGATCCGGTTGTCGTACCGTCCGGTTCTTGCGCCGGCATGTTTCGCGAACATTACCCCGACCTGTTCAAGGACGAACCCGAGATGCTCAAGCACGTCCAGCACCTCGCCGCCCGCACCTATGAACTGACCGAATTCCTGCTGCACGTCTGCAAGACGCGCCTGAACGACCACGGCCAGCCCACCCGCATCGCCCTGCACACCTCATGCTCGGCACGCCGCGAAATGAACACCCACCTGCACGCCCGTGAACTGCTGGCGCAACTGGGCAACGTCGAGCGCGTCGATCACGACCATGAAAGCGAATGCTGCGGCTTCGGTGGGACCTTCAGCGTGCGCATGCCGGACATTTCCGGTGCGATGGTCGCCGACAAGACCCGCGCATTGAAGGAATCAGGCGCCGACCAGATCCTCACTGCAGACTGCGGCTGCCTGATGAACATCAACGGCTCGCTGGAAAAACAGCGCGAATCCATTCGCGGCCAGCATCTGGCGAGCTTTCTCTGGCAACGCACCGGAGGTCAGCGATGAACATGCAGACCCGCATTCCCGCCGTCGAAATCCATCAGCCGGACTTTCGCGAGCGCGCCCATGAGGCGCTGGGCGATCCGCAACTGCGCGGCAATTTCCGCCGCGCCATGGATTCGCTGATGACCAAACGCGCAGCGGCGTTCAGCAACCCGGATGAGCGCGAAGACCTGCGCTCGCTGGGCAACGCCATACGCGCCCGCGCCCTCTCCAAACTGCCCGACCTGCTGGAGCAACTGGAACGCAACCTGATCCGCAACGGCGTGCAGGTGCACTGGGCGGAAACGGTCGAAGAAGCCAACGCCATCGTGATGTCCATCGTCGAAGCCCATGAAGCGAAACAGGTGATCAAGGGCAAGTCGATGGTCAGCGAAGAAATGGAGATGAACGACTTCCTCGGCGAGCGCGGTATCGAGTGCCTGGAAGCGGACATGGGCGAATACATCGTGCAGATGGACCACGAAAAGCCCTCGCACATCATTATGCCCGCCATCCACAAGAATGCCGGCCAGGTCGGCAAGCTGTTCCATGACAAGCTCGGCGTGGAATACACCACCGACGTCGATCAGTTGATCCAGATCGGCCGTCGCGTGCTGCGCCAGAAATTCTTCGAAGCCGACATCGGCGTCTCGGGCGTCAACTTCGCAGTCGCGGAAACCGGGACGCTGTTGCTGGTGGAAAACGAAGGCAACGGCCGCATGGTTACCAGTGTGCCGCCCGTGCACATCGCCGTGACCGGGATCGAAAAGGTCGTCGAAAACCTGCGCGATACCGTGCCGCTGCTGTCCTTACTGACCCGTTCCGCCCTGGGCATTCCGATCACCACCTACGTCAACATGATCTCCGGCCCGCGCAAAGCCCATGAACTGGACGGCCCGCAGGAAGTACATCTGGTGCTGCTGGATAACGGTCGCAGCCAAGCATTTGCCGACAGCGAACTGCGCCAGACACTGAATTGCATTCGCTGCGGCGCGTGCATGAATCACTGCCCGGTCTATACCCGCGTCGGCGGTCATACCTATGGCGAGGTCTATCCCGGCCCCATCGGCAAGATCATCACGCCGCACATGGCAGGCCTGGCGAAAGTCCCGGATCACCCCAGCGCGTCGTCCTTGTGTGGCGCGTGCGGCGAAGTCTGTCCGGTGAAGATTCCGATTCCGGCGCTGTTACGGCGTCTGCGCGAAGAAAACGTCAAAGCGCCCGATGCGCCAAACCGGGTCATGCGCGATCAAGGCAGCAAGTTTTCGCGCAAGGAGCGCTTTATCTGGAACGCCTGGTCGAAGCTCAACACCTCGCCTGTGATGTATCGCCTGTTCGGCTTTTTCGCCACCCGGCTGCGCAGCCTGACACCCGGCAACGTCGGCCCGTGGACGCAAAACCATAGTGCACCGAAACCCGCCGCCCGCTCACTGCACGAGCTGGCCCGCGAGCATCTGACACGCAAGTCTGGAGACCAGCCATGAATGCCAGGCACAACATCCTCGCCAAACTGCGCAACAGTCTCAGCGGCACCACACCGGTGGCCGACAATTTCGACGAGGCGTTGGTGACCGAGCCGTGGCGCTACGCTCCGGAAAGTCGGGTCGCCCAACTGCGCAAACTGATGGAAGCCGTGCACACCGAGATTCACCTGTGCAGCGATCAGGACTGGCCGCGCCGGCTGGGCGAACTGGTCAAGGACCGCCAGCTACCCAGCCTGCTGATTGCGCCGGGCACGCCACACGGACGCCGGGTCAGCGAGTATTGGGCCATACAACCCGATCTGCCCGCGCTCAAGGCCTATGACCGGCCCAGCGAAGAATGGAAAAAAGATCTTTTCGACGACACGCCCGCCAGCTTCACCACCACCCTGGGCGCAATCGCCGCCACCGGTAGCCTGATCATCTGGCCCACCCGCGAAGAGCCACGCCTGATGAGCCTAGTGCCACCGGTGCATTTCGCCCTGCTCAAGGCCAGCGAGATCTACGACAACCTCTACGAAGCACAGCTCAAGCAGAACTGGTCGGGCGGCATGCCGACCAACGCGCTGCTGGTGTCCGGCCCGTCTAAGACCGCCGACATCGAACAGGTCCTGGCGTATGGCGCTCATGGTCCCAAAGACCTGATCGTCCTGATCGTGGAGGACGCATGAGTCTGCCCGCTGCATTTCTGGACAGCGTCCGCCGTCTGATCCCGCAGAAGCGTCGCTTCGATGACCCGCTCTCGACCCTGGCATTCGGCACTGACGCCAGCTTCTACCGCCTGATTCCGAAACTGGTGATCCGAGTCGAGTCCGACGACGAAGTCATCGCGCTGCTCAAGCTGGCCCAAGCCGAAAAGGTCGCGATCACCTTTCGCGCCGCAGGCACCAGCCTGTCCGGTCAGGCGATCAGCGACTCGGTGCTGTTGGTGTTGGGCGACAACTGGAACGGCCGCGAACTGCGCGATCAGGGAACGCAGATCCGCCTGCAACCGGGCGTCATCGGCGCGCAGGCCAATGCCTGGCTGGCACCGTTCGGACGTAAGATCGGCCCGGACCCGGCCTCGATCAACGCCTGCAAAATCGGCGGCATCGTCGCCAACAATGCCAGCGGCATGTGCTGTGGCACGGCGCAAAACACCTATCACACGCTTGCAGGCATTCGTCTGATTTTGGCCGACGGCACCCTGCTCGACACCGAAGATGCCAACAGCGTCGCCGCATTTCGCGCCAGCCACGCGGACCTGCTGAACAACCTGGATCGCCTGGCACGAGAAACCCGCGCCAACACCGAACTGGCCGCCAGAATTCGCCATAAATACCGCCTGAAAAACACCACCGGCCTGTCACTCAATGCGCTGGTGGATTTCGACGAACCGCTGGATATCCTCAGCCATCTGCTGGTCGGCTCCGAAGGCACGCTGGGGTTCATCAGCGCCGTGACCTACAACACAGTGGTCGATCACCCACACAAGGCGTCGGCGCTGATCGTGTTTCCGGATGTAGAGACCTGCTGCAACGCCGTCACCGTCCTCAAAACCCAGCCGGTGGCTGCCGTCGAACTGCTCGACCGACGCAGCCTGCGCTCGGTGCAGGACAAACCGGGCATGCCGGGTTTCGTGCGAGAGCTGTCTGCAAACGCCTGTGCCCTGCTGATCGAAGCCCGTGCGGCTTCCCGCGTCTTGCTCGATGAACAACTGCTGCAGATCATGGCGTCAGTGGCTGCCTTCCCGGTGGAAAAGCAGGTGGACTTCACCCACGACCTATTGGAAAACGCCCGCCTCTGGGCCATCCGCAAAGACACCTTCCCTGCCGTCGGCGCCGTACGCCAGACCGGAACCACGGTCATCATCGAAGACGTGACCTTCCCCATCGAACAACTGGCCATGGGCGTGCGCCGCTTGATCGAGCTGTTCGACAAACACCACTACGACGAAGCCATCCTGTTCGGCCATGCACTGGAGGGCAACCTGCACTTCGTCTTCACGCAAGGCTTCAACAACCCCGATGAAATCGCCCGCTATCAAGCGTTCATGGACGACGTAGCGCAACTGGTTGCGGTTGAATTCGGCGGCTCGCTCAAGGCCGAGCACGGCACCGGTCGCAATATGGCGCCCTTCGTCGAGAAGGAATGGGGCAGCGACGCCTATCAACTGATGTGGCAACTCAAACGCCTGCTCGACCCCAGCGGCATTCTCAACCCTGACGTGGTGCTCAGCACCGATCCGCACATTCATTTGAAACACCTGAAACCGATGCCCGCCGCCGACGAGATCGTCGATAAATGCATCGAGTGCGGCTTCTGCGAACCGGTCTGCCCGTCCAACGGACTGACCCTCAGCCCGCGACAGCGCATCGTCATCTGGCGCGACATCCAGGCGAAAAAGCGCGCCGGAACCGACACCCGACAACTGGAGCGCGACTATCACTACCACGGCATCGACACCTGCGCCGCGACCGGCCTGTGCGCCCAGCGCTGCCCGGTCGGCATCAACACCGGCGAGCTGGTGAAAAAGCTGCGCAGCCAGGAAGCCAACCACAGCAAAACCGCAACCTGGCTGGCGCACAACTTCAAGACCGCCCTGCAAGGCGCACGCTTCACCCTGCACGCCGCCAATGGCGCACGCATGCTGTTGGGCGCACCACGGCTCGCGAAACTGTCGGCGTCGTTAACCAAACTGTCGGCCGGACGCGTCCCACAATGGACACCTGCCATGCCCCAGGCTGAACACTCGATCCGCTTCACCGCGCCGGTCGACGACCAGCGCCCACGCGTGGTCTATCTGGCTGCCTGCGTATCCCGCATCATGGGGCCTTCCGCAGGCGACAGGGAACAGTCATCACTGCTCGACAAAACCCGCAGCCTGCTGGAAAAAGCCGGTTACCAAGTGGCGTTCCCCGACGATCAGGACAACCTGTGCTGCGGCCAGCCGTTCGCCTCGAAAGGCTACAACGAACAGGCCGAAGACAAACGCAGACAGTTGCTCGCTGCTCTGACCAAAGCCAGCCGCGGCGGCCTCGACCCCATCTATTGCGACACCAGCCCCTGCACCCTGCGCCTGATGCAGGACCTCAAGGACACACGCCTCGACCTGTACGACCCGGTGCGCTTCATCCGCACCCACCTGCTGGACAAACTCACCTTCACCCCGCAACAGGAACCCATCGCCGTCCACGTCACTTGCAGCACCCAACACCTGGGCGAAAGCCAGGCGTTGATCGACCTGGCCAGGTTATGCAGCGTAAACGTCGTCATCCCGGAAGGCATTCACTGCTGCGGCTTCGCGGGCGACAAAGGCTTCACGACACCGGAACTGAACGCCCATTCGCTGCGCACGCTCAAGGATGCCGTGCAGTTCTGCCACGAGGGCATTTCCACCAGCCGCACCTGTGAAATCGGCCTGTCGCAACACGGCGGAATCGACTACCACGGGCTGGTGTATCTGGTGGATCGCGTGACCACGGCCAAAACGCATGATCAAGGCATAAAGCCGTAGATCGCCCCATTTTGGTGCCTCATGTGCACCAGATGGCTTTTTCGCATGAGCCTGAAAATAAATAGAACCCCTGCGTTTCACCACAGTCCATCTTCTAGGCCCGGCGACTGAACGGGCTCTCAAAAACCTCGGGCGACGGCACCATTGACCGGCCACACCGAGTCCACAGGCTATAAGGAGAGACACATGAAGCGTACCGCCCTCACTGGATTGTTCCTCAGCGCTGCACTGTTGGCTTCGCCGGTTTTTGCTGCAGATGACCTGTGTGGCGCGAACCTGCAATCCCTCAAGGATGCGCAGACTTCGTCCGGCACCAACCTGAGCCCCGACGTGAAAGAAATGCTCGAAAAAACCGAGAAAGATGCCATGGCTGCGAAGGCAAAAGGCGATGAGAAGAAGTGTGTCGAACTGACCACCCAGACGCTCACCCGCCTGAAAGGCATCGGCTCGGGCAGCGAAGGCGCCAGCAAGTAATCATCCCCACAAGGCCAGCCGTCGCGGCTGGCCTTGACGGACGCAACACATGGGTCGACGTGCCTCGCCGATTGGCGTACACTCCGCCCAGCGACTGCGAAAGCAGTCTCGGGGCCGATTAGGATTCGACGCCGGTGATGAAACTTTAGGTGCATGCCGAGTTGGTAACAGAACTCGTAAATCCACTGTTGCAACTTTCTATAGTTGCCAATGACGAAACCTACGGGGAATACGCTCTCGCCGCGTAAGCGGTGCTAGCCTTCCTTCTGGTAGCTTCGGCTCCAGCAATCATCAGGGGATGCCTGTAAACCCGAAATGATTGTCATATAGAACAGGATCGTCGCCTAGTACGTTGTGGACGAAGCGACTAAAACTTACACAACTCGCCCAAAGCACCCTGCCCGTCGGGTCGCTGAGGGTTAACTTAATAGACACGGCTAAGCATGTAGTACCGACAGCGGAGTACTGGCGGACGGGGGTTCAAATCCCCCCGGCTCCACCACTTGATCAACTAAAGACGTCCACGGACGTCTTTTTTTGTGCCTGAAATCCAGTAAATACGAGGCCTCCAGCGCTTTTTCGGTCTTTCGAGAGTTTTTGAGTTCCAGCCATTCGGGTATTCCAGACGGTATTCCCGCCCATCCGGTGCTAATCTTTGGAATACCGAATCAGTGCTTGAGGACAATCTCATGCCGGCTAAAACCCTCCGCCTCTCCGATCGACAGCTCAAGGGAGTCAAACCCGCGTCCAAGGATTACGTCCTCACCGACGGTGACGGTTTGCAGCTCCGCGTACGCAGCAACGGCTCGTTACTGTGGAATTTCAACTACCGCGAACCGGTGACCAAGAAGCGCATCAACATCGGCTTCGGGACCTACCCCGAGTTGTCGCTGGCGAACGCACGAAAGATGGCAGTCGAAGCACGCGAGCTGCTCGCCCAGGGCATCGATCCGAAGGTGCAGCGCAATACGTTGAATGAAGCCAAGCGCGCGGAAACCGAACACACCTTCGAGAACGTGGCCACCGCCTGGTTCGAGCTCAAGAAAGACTCGGTCACCCCGGCCTACGCCGAGGACATTTGGCGGTCGCTCACGCTGCATTTGCTCCCTGACTTGAGGACGACGCCACTCGCGAAAATCACCGCGCCGATGGTGATCGGGTTACTTCGTCCAATCGAAGCTAAAGGCAGCCTGGAGACGGTCAAGCGCCTTAGTCAGCGTCTTAACGAGATCATGACCTACGGCGTGAACTCTGGCCTGATCTTCGCCAACCCGCTCAGCGGTATCAGGGCGGTTTTCAAGAAGCCCAAGAAAGAGAATATGGCTGCGCTTCCACCCGAGGAGCTCCCCGAGCTCATGCTGGAGATCGCGAACGCCAGTATCAAACGCACTACCCGTTGCCTGATCGAATGGCAGTTGCACACTATGACTCGCCCCGCCGAGGCGGCAACTACTCGCTGGGCAGACATCGACTTTGAAAGGCGTGTCTGGACCATCCCGCCGGAGCGGATGAAGAAGCGCCGCCCACACAGCATCCCGTTGAGTGATCACGCTGTCGCACTGTTGGAGTCACTGAAGACTCACAGCGGCCATCGCGAATACGTCTTCCCGGCAGACAGAAATCCGCGCACCCACGCCAATAGCCAAACGGCCAACATGGCGTTGAAACGCATGGGCTTCCAGGACCGCTTGGTCAGCCACGGCATGCGCTCTATGGCCAGCACCATCTTGAATGAACATGGGTGGGACCCGGAACTCATTGAGGTCGCATTGGCGCATGTCGACAAGGATGAGGTGCGCAGCGCCTACAACCGAGCCGACTACATCGAGCGCCGACGCCCGATGATGGCGTGGTGGAGTGAGTACATTCAGAAAGCCGCCACCGGTAGCCTGCTCGCCTCAGCATACGGCCAAGTCAGAGACAAGAACGTGGTGCCGATACGCTAGCGCTGTGCAGGCGCAATAACGGCAGCAACAACTGAGCGTTCAAGATTCAGGGCGAGCAGCCTCGCTTATCCGCTTCTCAGCGCGGGTCCATCCAAACAGGGCTGCAAAGCCGCCCTGTTTGGATGGACCTTACTTTGAAGAGCTAAAAGCGACCACGTTTTCCAGGATTTACCACGGAATTCCACCAGTGGATAACCGTTCTTCAAGTCCAAAGTAGCGCTGAATTTTGAACCTTGACCGGTTTTATCCACAAGAGTAAAACTGGCCGTGCAAGCGCTGTCGATGACAGCAACCCAGGTGGCCCGAACCTTGAAGGTCACGCCGCTCTCGTGGTGGTTCTCCCCCAAATGGCGATTCGCATCCGGCAGTTCGCCCGGTCACCTCCCCGGTGATGGATGCCTACTTCAGATCATGGCCCTCGTGCGCCAGACAACACCTCCTACTTCGCTGCCCTGCAGCAACCTATCCGCTTGGCCGAATCTTGCGCCAACCTGTGCCCGTCTCTTTCTTCTGGAAAGAGACGGGCACTTCTAGCACTGCTGCAGCCCTGATCGCACATGGCTTTGCGGCATTCCCCCTCGTGACAATCGGCGTGACAAACGCCGATGTCACCAGCAACAGCCATGCAGATGACGGTGCCGCAGACCAGGGAATGGACTGCACCTGACTGACAGTCAGGCATGCCCCCGTCATCGCACCGCTGCGTTTACCCGGCTCAGGATCTCGCGGCACTGGTCTCGTCAGCCAGTGCAGCCTCCACCCGCCCACCGGTAACGGTGCTCAGGAGGCCAGATCATGAGATGCCCTTGCTCCCGGTCGTAAGGAGCCGTCAGTCCCGCGTAGAGGACATCCCCACAGGTCGCAGGGGCCTTGATCCCTGATAACACTCAGCATTCTTGGCGGGATGACGTGGGGCGAGGATCGGAGAACGGAGGATGAGGTGATCGATATGGCATTGGTGGGTAGACGCAATGGTCGTAATTTCGGCTACGGTAGGCAGTTGAGCTACGCGGGGCCGCAAGCGCTGAAAGACATGTTCGGCGGCGGTCACTACGGCACGGTCAAGGCGCACTGTGATCGGTGGCAGGCATTCGTAAAGTGGTGCCGTTCCGAACAGGGGCCCGGTATCAATGATGCGCGGCAGATTGATCGCAGGGTGTTGGCCGACTATGCAGCTTATCTGCGCGACGTTGTTGGACGCGGTGACCTAGCCATCAGCACCGCACAAAACCGACTATCCAGCGTTAACAGGACCATGGCGGCTCTTCGCGGTGATCAGTACGTAAAGATGCCAAGCCCGAGCAAGGCGCTGGGTATGCAGCGCACTGGGATTCGCCAGTCGGTGCCTCAGGGCCAGGACCGTGAACAGGTGAGGCAGATCGTCGATACGCTTTGCCGCCATTATCAGCTACGCGCCGCCGCGATCGTTCTGTTGGCGCGAGCCACAGGCATGCGCTTGCGTGAGGCCATCTTGGCTGATCTGCCTCGGCTAAGCCGTGAGGCAAACGACCTAGGCAAAATTAACATTCAGGATGGCACCAAAGGCGGCCGCGCCGGTGCCTCGGCGCCGCGTTGGATTGCGGTTGACTGCCATGTTCGAGATGCGCTTAGGTTTGCACGGCAGATTTCGCCTGCGGGTAGCCGCAACCTGATTGCGCCACACGAAAGCTGCCTGAGTCTTCTGCAACAAATCATCCGCCCTGCGCGGGACATCCTGCATTCGCAGAACCTCAAAGGCTTCCATGAGTTACGAGCGGCATACGCATGTGAGCGCTATGAGCAAATCACCCAACACTGCGCTCCTATCAACGGTGGCCAATGCTGCCTGACAGATAGGAACCTTGATCGTGAAGCCCGAAGGCAAATCAGCTATGAGCTGGGGCACTGTCGGATCGACGTGGTCGCTGCCTACATTGGAGGGCGGACATGAGTAAGCAATTCGACATGGAACTGTTCTTGGCTGGAGTGCTGACGGGGTCGCAGGCAACCCAGCAACGCCATGTGCGCCAGGCAAAGATCATGCAGGCTGAAATCGCGAAGCGCTGGCAACGAGAGACACCTTGGGCTTGGCAGAGAAAGCACGTGGCTTGGTTTCTCGAGCATCGCTTAGATCAACGCAGTGAAGCGACGCGGTATTACTTTTTGCTGAGCGCGCGTCTGCTCGCTCGCCGCTTGAAAAAGACATGGGCATTCAACCTTTCGCGTGGATAAGGCTTTTGCTAGCCCTAAACGTCAAGCAATCGACCCATTCCACTCAGCCATGGAAGGAAGAACCGGCAATGCAGACGATTGCTTGAGCACAATGTCCACCTGCACACGTCCCCCTTCATCCTAGGCACATTGACGCCGCGTTCAATGACGGATCCAAACATCCATGCTCTGGTTGCAGAGCTCCAAGAACGAGCAGATTGGCCAGTGGCTAAAATGACCACCCTTAGGTCACGAATGCATCTAGGATGCTTTGAGTTCCGCGTAAAGGAAGCAAGAACGTAGTGGGCCACCCTAAGCGGTTAGTTTAAAATGATTTTTTTGCGCAGCAGGCCTAATCGGCAGCGTTCCTTTCAATAGGTACGAGGAGATTTCCCGGAGTCATGTTTTACTACAGGTCTCGTTTGAACCGACTCAGGCAATAGGCACCCAGTTGAACGAATCGCCACCTCGTCTCACGCAGGTCGCACAAGGTCACGAAATTTCAGGACTCAGCGCGTATGAGTAAAACGAAAACAACGAACGGCAACGAAAACGCCAAAACTATACGTACGCCCAAATTACGCTTTCCCGAGTTTAGGGATTCGAAAGAGTGGGAAAAGACAGAGCTCAGGATGATTGCCGACCCTGTCTTAGACAAAGCTAGTTCTGGTGAGAAGAATAATGCCCTGAGTCTCTCAACTGAAAACACCATAGTGCTTCAGAGTGACATATTGGAAGGCAATGAGATAAATAAATACTCTGAACGCTATCTTAGAATTATTCGCGATGACTTTATTTGTATTGACAAAAGCACAAAAAATCCGGCCTCAGGCACTATAAAGCGATTATCCAATTACTCCACTGGAGTTGTCCCCTCAGTTTACAAGTGCTTCCGCTTTCATGCCAATGAACACCCAGGCTTTTGGGAAGGATATTTCGAATCAGGAGCGCACAACAATCAGCTCAGTAAAGTTATAAATGAGGGTGCAACCCAGGGACGATTTAACACTCCAGTCAATAAATTTCTCGCCATAAACGTATGGCGCCCGTGCGAATCGGAACAAAAAAAAATCGCCGACTGTCTGGAGTCATTGGAGAGCCTGATTGCGGCCCAATCTCAGAAAATAAAAACGCTCAGCACTCATAAGATCGGTCTGACACTGCAACTATTTCCACGTAAAGGTGAATTCAAGCCTCGGTTACGTTTCCCTGACTTCCAGAACGCTGAGGAATGGAAAAAAGTCCTATTTACAAACGCTATAAAAGTAACTTCAGGGAAGGAATTTAAGCCATCGGAGTACTCGGGCGAGGGGATTCGATTAATACAATCGAAAAATATTGAATATGGCTCATTAATATGGAGCGATGACTCACCTCACCTCCCTACAACCTATGCAGACAAGCACCCTGAATTATTATTACAAACTAATAACATTGTCTTTACGCTCTATCGACCAATGCGCACTGAAGAAATAAAGATCACCAAAATTAGTAAAAATGATGAAAAATCGATTTTCAGCCATCAGCTAGCCAAGTTGGAAATCATTACCGATTTACTTTGCGCAGATTTCGCATTTCATTTTTGTCGACATTTCTTATCAGACTACGCACAAAGCAACTCTACCGGCCTCGGACAGACAAGGATATCGCTCAAAGAATTGAACAAACAGAGTATTACACTCCCGTCGCTGCCTGAGCAAATATGTATTGCAGGCTGTCTTAGCTCACTTGACAGCTTAATTACTTCGAACATACAGAAGCTTGAATCCATAAAAAAACACAAGACGGCGCTTTTGCAAAAGCTTTTTCCGCGGTCGGATAAGGATATTTAATGAACAAACCGTTAGTACAATCGAATTTCAGATCTTTAAAGTCGCTAGCCAAAAAGTTGCGCAAGGATTTAACAGGAGTTCGAGGAAGAAAAAAACTTGGCGCACGAAAAGCGATCGCACCAATAAAAGGAAACGACTTTGTTTTGCTTTTTGCTCACAACGGGGTAGGCAAAACTCGTTTATCCATGGAGTTTAAAGATCTTGGAAAAAAACAGGACAAGAGAGACACTCTATACTTCAACGCTTTCACTGAAGACCTTTTTGACTGGGATAACGATTTCGACGAGGATAGAGAAAGAAGAATAAAATTCAAATCTCACTCTCAGTTTTTTAATGGGCTTGATGGCATTGGCATTGAAAGTCGCATTCGCCCCCACTTACATCGCCACGCTGACTTTAATTTCACAATAAACTACGACGATGCAGAAATTAGCTTTTTTCGTGAGGAAATCGTCGCAGGTAAAATTGAGACCCTGGAGGATATAAAAATATCACGAGGGGAAGAGAATATTTTTATTTGGTGTTTTTTTCTTGCCATACTCGAATTGGCCAGCTTAGCAGAACCAGGCGACCCATATTATTGGGTAAAATTTGTTTACATTGACGACCCGATTTCGTCCCTTGATGAACACAACACAATCGCTGTCGCCTCCGGACTTTCTGCGCTTTTAAAAGACTTCAGAAACAATATAAAAATCATCATATCCACACACCACGGATTGTTCTTTAATGTTCTTTTCAATGAACTCAAAGGAAAAAATGAACAATCTGCGAAAAAAGAGGAAATCAGAAAAAAGTCTTATATCCTGAGCCGTCCAAATAAGTCCCCAAGCTACACACTCCAAGACACAGGAGAGTCTCCATTCTTGAATCATGTAGCATCATTACTAGAATTACAGGCTGCAGCGAGGTCAGGCAACATTTCGCAACACCATTTCAACTCTCTTCGAAGCATTTTAGAGAAAACGGCAATATTTTTTGGCCGACAGCATATATCTACTTGCTTTGATGGAAATCCCAATAAAAATCTATATGTCCGCTTTTTAAATATCCGCAGCCATTCAAAGTATTCTGTCTTTGAACCCGCCCCCCTGAGTCGATCTGAGAAAAAAATGTTTCGTGACATTCTTAGCACATTTATTAATCTTCACCCGTTCAACACAACACTATTTCCGAAGTCACTCGCAGCAGCGCCCGCACCATGATCGTCTCGAATGTCTACCAAATTACTATTTTTGTCCTGGACCTCAGCATTTTCCATGACTCAGAAACTCTTACGTATTTCGCTCCCCCTTCATCGAGAAACCTTGATACTCTACACTGCCCGGAGGTGAAAAATGACAGAATCAAATAAAATAATGCTTGGCAAGACCCTCTGGAGTGTCGCCGACCAACTGCGCGGACTAATGAATGCAGACGACTTCCGCGATTACATACTTTCATTCTTTCTCCTGCGATATTTATCAGACAATTATGAAAATGCAGCGAAGACAGAACTTGGCGATGACTACCCTAAAGTCAAAGATAAAGACTATTGCGCACCCCTTACCCTTTGGTACGCCAACAACCCGGAAGAGATCACCAAATTCGAAAAAAATATGCGCAAGAAGATCCATTATGTACTGCACCCTCAGTATATATGGAGCAGCATCGCGAACATGGCTCGATCTCAAAAAAGCGAACTACTCAGCACACTGCAGGGGGCCTTCAAACACATCGAGCTTGAATCTTTTGAGCACACATTCCAAGGTCTATTTAGCGCAATCAACCTTGACTCTGAAAAACTAGGCCGTACTTACGCCGAACGCAATATTAAGCTATCTGTCCTCATTCAGAAAATCTCCGAAGGCTTAGCTGAATTCCCCACTGACATGGATGCATTTGGTGATGTTTATGAGTACTTGATCGAACAGTTTGCCGCAGGTTCAGGCAAGAAGTCGGGTGAGTTCTACACGCCACAGCAAATTTCCGACATCCTTTCCTCTATTGTTACACTCGATAGCCAGGATCCCCAGAGCGGCTCAATACAGCGCTTGGGAAGTGTGATGGACTTTGCCTGCGGTTCCGGTTCGCTGCTGCTTAACGTACGGAAACGCGTCAAATCGCGGCATACCGGGATTATATACGGACAGGAAAAGAACTTTACTACGTATAATTTAGCGCGCATGAACATGCTGATGCACGGATTAAAAGATACTGATTTTCAAATTCACCATGGCGATACATTGGCGAATGACTGGGCCATACTACGCGAGACGAACCCTGCAAAGAAACTAGCTTTTGATATCGTAGTTGCTAATCCGCCTTTGAGCTGCCGGTGGGAGCCAACCGACTCTCTAACCGAAGATGTACGCTTCAAAAACTATGGAGTGGCTCCTAAATCTTCCGCAGATTTTGCCTTTCTGCTACATGGACTTCATTATCTAAAAAATGAAGGTGTGATGGCCATCGTTCAGCCCCATGGCGTCCTCTTCCGTAGCGGTGCCGAGGAGCGAATTCGGACTAAACTGCTGAAGGATGGCCACATTGATACGGTAATTGGGCTACCCTCAAACCTCCTTTATTCCTCAGGCATCCCAGTTTGCATTTTGGTCCTTAAGAAATGTACTCGACCGGAAGATGTACTTATTATCGATGCAACAGAGAGCTTCGTTAAAGGCAAGCGACAGAACCATTTATCCCACGAGCAAATAACCAAGATCATTGACACTTATCGGTTCCGTAGGGAAGAATCCCGCTACGCCCGCAGGGTTACGATGGAGGAAATCAAGGAGAATGGCTATAACCTTAATATTTCTCGCTATATAAGCACGTCCAGCATCGAAGCTGAGGTTGACTTACAGACCGTAAATCGTGAACTAGCAACCCTGGAAAAAACTATTAAATCGGCCCGAGACAAACATAATGCTTTCCTTGGAGACCTGGGGCTTCCGCCATTAGCTTGAGTTAAAAAACAGCAGGCTACCTGTCGAGCTGCCTCTTTTCACTCAACTAACCCAAGACCTCTATCTTGCAAAAAAGGGCGTAGCAATTAGCTGCGTAATTGATGCGTGCAGTTTACGGAGAGGTCACCGTAATATTTTACCGAGAACGCCTGCGGCGGCCATTTCCAATGCGTGGTGCACGTATGAAGCTCTCTGGCGGTGACCGAAAAGCTGTCAAGTTCTAGTCCCATCCAGCTAATGATCTACGCAACACCATTCTTTAGCCCTAGGTTCTTGCTCGCGTAAGTAGGTACAGTCGATTAAAGACAAGATGCGTAGCCCAACGCGACCTGATGTCTAACGGATCAGCCACGGCCAAAGCCCTCGGTTCAGCCAGATACGCAGGGTGCTGTGACATGCTTCCTCAGTGATAGGACTGTGCCAGTCGACAACAACCCGGTTGAGGACCTGGGACGGCCATGGGCACTGGGACATTCCTACTGATCCTTTACCAGATCGCTATGCCGCGGTAAACGGCCGGCAGCAATCATGAGCTTGATCCAGTCGACGAGCAAGAATGAACACCGTCAGCATGCCAATCTCGAGGATGTGCTGACCGGCTGACGACGCTGCGGGCCAACGTGATCGTGTAATTGCTACCGCATACTCGCGCAGGTAAATTGTGCGGACGCTTACAATCAGCCGCTGCACGAGAGCGCAGGGTAGTTGATCGCGAAATCGCTCCTCTAGGCTCTCCAAAACCTTATCACGAACATCGTCTCCACTGTCACCTGCCAGGCTGCCCCGCTTGCATCTCCGCTGCCAAAAGCGCAGCTGCATTGGTTATGATGCGCTCCTTAGCTTGCACATGGGTGCGGTAAAGCCGCCCTAGCAGCGCTGCTATTCAGCGCTTTGATTTGGAGTATCTGCAGTTGAACCACGCGGTCCACAACAAACTGATTTCATTTATCTGGTCGATTGCCGATGACTGTCTGCGCGACGTGTATGTGCGCGGAAAATACCGTGACGTCATCCTGCCCATGGTTGTGCTGCGTCGGCTCGATGCCCTGCTGGAGACCAGCAAGGCCAAAGTGATGGAAGAGCTGGCCTTTCAGCAACGTGAAATGAGCCAAACCGAACTGGACGACAGCGCCCTGCGTGCGGCTTCCGGCTATGTGTTCTACAACACCAGCAAGTGGACGCTAAGCCAACTGCAGAAGACCGCCACCAACAACCAACAGATCCTCCTGAGCAATGTTGAGGAATACCTCGACGGCTTTAGCGACAACGTCAAAGACATCATCCGTCGCTTCAACCTCAAGTCGCAGATGCGCCACATGGCCAGCAAAGACGTGCTGCTCGACGTACTGGAAAAATTCACCTCGCCCACCATCAACCTCACCCCGCACGACAGCGTAGACCCACAAGGCAACCGCCTGCCAGCCCTGAGCAACCTGGGCATGGGCTATGTGTTCGAAGAGCTTATCCGCAAGTTCAACGAAGAAAACAACGAGGAAGCGGGCGAGCATTTCACCCCGCGCGAAGTGATTGAGCTGATGACCCACCTGGTCTTCGACCCGATCAAGGACCGACTGCCCACCGTGATGACCATCTACGACCCGGCCTGCGGCAGTGGCGGCATGCTCACCGAGTCACAGAACTTTATCGAAGAGAAATACCCGGACTCGACCACCCTGCGCGACATCCACCTCTACGGCAAGGAGATCAACGACGAGACCTATGCCATCTGCAAGTCGGACATGATGATCAAAGGCAACAACCCTGCCAACATCCGCCCCGGCTCCACCCTCTCGGTGGACGAGTTCGCCGGCAGCCGCTTCGACTTTATGCTGTCCAACCCCCCCTACGGTAAAAGCTGGGCCAGCGAGCAGAAGTTCATCAAAGACGGCGGCGACGTGATCGACCCGCGCTTCAAGGTCAGCCTCGCGGACTACTGGGGCAACGCCGAGATGCAGGACGCCACCCCGCGCTCCAGCGACGGCCAGTTGCTGTTTCTGATGGAAATGGTCAACAAAATGAAAGCCCCCGGCGACAGCGGCCTCGGCTCGCGCATCGCCTCGGTGCACAACGGCTCCAGCCTGTTTACCGGCGACGCCGGCGGTGGCGAGAGCAATATCCGCCGCTACCTGATCGAAAACGACCTGCTCGATGCCATCATCCAGTTGCCCAACAACCTGTTCTACAACACTGGCATCACCACCTATATCTGGCTGCTCTCCAGCAACAAGCCGGCGCAGCGCCGAGGCAAGGTGCAACTGATCGACGCCAGTCTGCTGTACCGCAAACTGCGCAAAAACCTCGGCAACAAAAACTGTGAATTTGCCCCCGAGCATATCGAGCGGATCACCCAAACCTACCTCGACCTGGCCAGCTTCGACCGCCCGGCCGGTGGCGACGGCATTGCCGCGCAGGAGTTTGATAACCGCGACTTCGGCTACCACAAGGTCAGCATCGAACGGCCAGACCGGCGCAAGGCGCAGTTCCGCGCCGAGCGCATCGAAACCCTGCGTTTCGATAAGGCCCTGCGCGAATCCATGCAGTGGATTTACCAAGAGTGGGGCGAGGCGGTGTACCAGGACGCCACCTTGGCCACCCATGAAAAAGCCATCCTCGCCTGGTGTGAAGGACAAGGCCTGGAGCTCAACGCCAAGCAGCGCAAAAAGCTGCTGAGCCTGGAAACCTGGGCCAAGCAGTCCCTGCTGGTCACCGTGGCCAACTACCTGATGCAGGCCATGGGCAGCGAGGAATATGACGACTTCAACCTGTTCGCCAAACTGGTGGACAAGGCGCTTAAACAACTGAACAAAGAGGCCGGCATCAAGCTCGGCGCCAGCGAGCGCAATCAGTTGCTCAATGCAGTGAGCTGGTACGACGAAAACGCCGCCAAGGTCATCCGCAAGGTGGAGAAATTCGACCGCGCCGAGTTGGCCACCCTGCTGAATCGGCTGGGTTGCCGCGAGGCCGACCTGGCCGATTTCGGCTACTACCCGAGCGACAAGGCCGGCGAATTTATCACCTACGAATCCAACAGCGACCTACGCGACAGTGAAAGCATCCCACTGGCCGACACCATCCACCGCTTCTTCAAGGCCGAAGTGCAGCCCCATGTGGCAGAAGCCTGGATCAATCTGGAGTCGGTAAAGATCGGCTACGAGATCAGCTTTAACAAATACTTCTACAAGCACCAGCCGCTGCGCAGCATGGATGAGGTGGCACGGGAGATTGTGGCGTTGGAGCAGCAGGCGGAGGGGTTGATTGCGGAGATTTTGGGGTTGGACTTGAAGGATGTGTCGGGGGTGGCCAATGGTTGATGTAGCGTCCGACAGCAATTGCTATGGGTTACTTAAGGACTCTGGCGTCGAGTCATTAGGCGTTATCCCACAGCATTGGAAAATATCAAGATTTCGTAATCTTTTTTCCTTTGACAAGGGACTTAGTATAACCAAGAACGATCTTCAAGATACTGGGATCCCATGTGTCAACTATGGAGATGTTCATTCACGATTTGGCTTCGAAGTTAATCCAGACAATCATGCCCTGAAGTATGTGCGCGAGGAGTTCCTAAAAGACAATCCCAGCTCTCTTCTGCGCGTCGGTGATTTTATATTTGCTGATACTTCTGAAGATATTGATGGCTCTGGGAACTTCTCGCAATTAACAGGTGGTGGATTGGTTTTTGCCGGATACCACACAATTATCGCCAGACCTATTGACAGTTGCGCCAAACGCTATCTCGCTTATATGTTGGACTCTGTTGCCTTCAGGGATCAAGTCAGACGCACTGTTAAGGGCGTAAAGGTATACAGCATTACGAAAAGCATCCTTAAAGAGCCTTCTGTTTGGTTGCCACCAATTGCTGAGCAGAAACTAATTTCGGATTACTTGGATCGTAAACTCGTTTATGCAATCCAAGCTATACAAATCAAAGAACGCCAGATCGAACGACTTAAAGAGCGCAAGCAGATACTGATCCAGCAGGCCGTAACCCGTGGCCTTAATCCGCGCGCCCTCATGCGGGACTCCGGTATCGAGTGGATTGGCGAGATTCCGGCGCATTGGGAAACAGTTAGGATTAAGTATCTTTTCAAAGAAATTAATGAGCGAACCAAAACGGGCGAAGAAACGTTGCTTTCTTTGAGAATGAAGCTTGGGCTTGTGCCCCACGATGACGTCTCGGATAAGGCAATTTCCAATGAGAGCCTAGTGGATTACAAGATAGTTCGCCCTGGCCAGATGGTTATGAACCGTATGAGGGCTGCAATCGGGATATTTGGTGTTTCCTCTCGGCTTGGCTTGGTGAGCCCCGACTATGCTATTTTTGATATTAAAAAGCGCGCCAACTCTTCCTTTTTCCTCCGGCTATTTAAGCTTCCTTTGCTAGGAACTCAGTTTCGCCTTGGTTCAAAAGGATTAGGCACTGGTTCCTCAGGGTTTATGCGGCTCTATACTGAAGAATTTGGCGATATAAAAATTGCTGTTCCTCCTTTGGGCGAGCAGTTAGAAATCGTGCAGTTCATAGACTCGACCTCGGAACGACTCGATAACGCCGGCACATTGTTTGAACAACAAATCACGAAGCTTAAAGAATACAAAGCCACCCTGATCAATAGCGCCGTCACCGGCAAGATCAAGGTGCCGGGCGTGGTGGAGCCGGATAGCGGCGCATGTCTGCCCCCGTTGGCTGGATAGTTTTAGACATTTGCATCCTGCCCCGGGCTCGCCTGGCAGAGATAAGAAGGGACAGGCACAAGGAAGCCGGCATGGTAAGCAAGACCAACGAACAAGCGCTGGAAGCTAGCATCGAGAAATACCTGACCGGCACTTGCCTAGAAGAGCAGGCGGTGGTCCGTGACAGCGCGGTGCCCGTGCCGGCGGGCGTCAACCACGGGTATCAATTGGGCCGCGCTCCGGATTTCAATGCCCGCTATGCCGTGGATAGCCGTTGCTTGTGGCAGTTTCTTGAGGCCAGCCAGAGCGATGAGTTGGAGCGTCTCAAGCAACGCTACGACGATTGGGATCTGCGCATCCTCGAACGCTTCGACCGGCTGGCGAAGAAGTACGGCGTGCTGCACCTGCTCAAGCGCGGCCTGGCCATCGACGATGTGCACTTCAACCTGATGTACCCCGCGCCACTTGCCAGCAGTTCGGAGCGGGTCAAACAGCAGTTTGCGGCGAATATCTTCAGCAGCACCCGCCAGGTGCGTTACTCCCTGAGTAATCCGCTGGAAGAGATCGACCTGGTACTGTTCATCAATGGCTTGCCCTTCGCCACGCTGGAGCTGAAGAACCCCTGGACGGGCCAGAACGCCCGTTATCACGGGCAAAAGCAGTACAAGCAGGACCGCGACACGGGCCAGCCGCTGCTGCAATTCGGCCGCTGCCTAGTGCACATGACGGTAGACACCGACGAGGTCTACATGATCACCAAGTTGGCCGGTGTCGCGACCTTCTTCCTGCCATTCAACAAGGGCCATAACCACGGGGCTGGCAACCCGCCCAACCCCGCCGGGCACAAGAGCTCCTACCTGTGGCAGGAGGTTTTCAGCCGCGAAAGTGTGGCCAACATCATCCAGCACTTTGTGCGCCTGGACGGCAGCAGCAAGATGCCACTGGCCAAGCGTACGCTGTTCTTCCCGCGCTACCACCAACTGGATGTGGTGCGCCGCCTAGTGACGCATGCCAGCCAGCATGGTGTGGGTCAGCGCTACCTGATCCAGCACTCGGCCGGCTCGGGCAAATCGAACTCCATCACCTGGGCGGCCTATCAGTTGATAGAAACCTATCCGGCTTCGCTGGAGGTTGTCGGCGCGCGCGCTCTAGATGCGCCGCTGTTCGACTCGGTGATTGTGGTGACTGACCGCCGCCTGCTGGACAAGCAATTGCGCGAGAACCTACGCGAGTTCTCCGAGGTGAAAAACATCATCGCTCCGGCGCTGAAGTCCTCTGACCTCCAGCGGGCGCTGGAGCAGGGAAAAAAAATCATCATTACCACCATCCAGAAATTCCCGGTGATCGTGGATGGCATCGACGACATGGCCGGCAAACGCTTTGCCGTGATCATCGACGAGGCGCACAGCTCGCAGGACGGTAGCAGCCACGGCACGATGAACAAGGTGATGGGCGGCGACGAGCAAGACGACACTCAGGAGAAGATCCTCAGCGCCATCAAGAACAGCAAGATGCGCGGAAATGCCTCGTACTTTGCCTTCACCGCCACGCCGAAGAACAGCACGCTGGAGAAGTTCGGCGAGCAGCAGGCCGATGGCCGCTTCGCGCCCTTCCACCTGTACTCGATGAAGCAGGCCATTGAAGAGGGCTTTATCCTCGATGTGCTGGCCAACTACACCACGTACCGCAGTTACTACGAAATTCAGAAGTCCATCGAGGACAATCCGCTGTTTGACACGCTGAAAGCACAGAAGAAGCTACGCGCCTATGTCGAACGCGACCAGCAGACCATCGACGTTAAGGCTGAGGTGATGCTGGAGCATTTTATTGAGCAGGTGGTCACGCCGAAAAAGCTTAAGGGCCAGGCCAAGGGCATGGTCATAACCCAAAACATCGAAGCCGCCATCCGTTATCACAAGGCCATCAGCCGCTTGCTGGCAGCGCGCGGCAACCCGTTCAAGGCGCTAATTGCCTTCTCCGGCGAAAAATTGGTTGATGGTATCGAGTACACCGAAGCCGGCATCAACGGCTTCGCCGAAGCGGATACGCGAGACAAGTTCGACACCGACGAATACCGATTGCTGGTAGTGGCCAACAAGTACCTGACAGGCTTCGATCAGCCTAAGCTGTGTGCCATGTACGTGGACAAGAAGCTGCAGTACGTACTCGCTGTGCAAGCGCTGTCGCGCCTTAATCGTGCCGCGCCGAAGTGGGCCAAGAAGACCGAAGACCTGTTCGTTCTGGATTTCTTCAACCAGGTGGAGGACATAAAAGCCTCCTTCGACCCGTTTTACACGGCCACCAGCCTGTCCGGAGCAACGGATATCAATGTGCTGCACGAACTCAAGGACCAGTTGGACGAGGTCGGTGTCTACGAGTGGCCGGAAGTAGAGGCATTCGCCACGCAGTATTTCGACAACGTCGATGCCGAAAAGCTCGCTGTGCTTATCGATATCGCCGC
Organism: Pseudomonas sp. fls2-241-TYG-175; assembly: GCF_030209155.1. NCBI lineage: Bacteria > Pseudomonadati > Pseudomonadota > Gammaproteobacteria > Pseudomonadales > Pseudomonadaceae > Pseudomonas > Pseudomonas sp. fls2-241-TYG-175. The sequence goes on from NZ_JARVSO010000020.1 coordinate 99,972, forward strand.
CGAGCGTTTCGACGTGGAACTAGAGTTGGAGGATGAGGCAAAGGTCGATTTCAAAATCAAGGCCAAGCAGTTTGTGAAGATCTACGGCCAGATGGCCTCGATCATGCCGTATGAGATTGTGGCCTGGGAAAAGCTTTTCTGGTTCCTCAAGTTCCTGATCCCGAAACTCAAAGTGCAGGACAAAGACGCCGACGAAATCGACGCTCTGCTCAACTCGGTCGACCTCGCGTCCTATGGGCTGGAACGCGTCAAGTTGAACCACAGCATTGCGTTGGATGACGCGGAAACCGAGCTGGACCCAGCCAACCCAAATCCGCGCGGGGTACATACTGGTGAGCAGGAAAAAGACCTGCTGGACCAAATCATCCAGAGCTTCAACGAGCGTTGGTTCCAGGGCTGGGGGGTGACCACGGAAGAAAAGCGCGTGAAGTTCCTGAGCATTCTAAAGGGCATTCAGGAGCATCCGGACTTTGAGCCGAAGTACCAAAAGAGCCAGGACGAAGACCACCGTGCACTGGCGTTCGAGAAGATTTTCGAGGAAGTCATGCTGATACGCCGCCGCCAGGACCTAGAGCTTTACCGGCTGGTAGCCAGTGATGAAGCGCTCAAGTCTTCGTTGCAGCAGAGCATGAGGGGCATGCTGGGCTGAGATATGTGCAAGCTCGGTGTGTCTCAGCATGTCCGGTCCATACGGCTAAAGCCGTCACGCCCATTCGCATGGAGCTTTAACCTCGAAGTCCTGCAGGGGGCCGAACTCAACAATGACCGTCCATCGGAAGCCAGGCCACGCAGCATTCCAGCTGGTATTCCAAGGAGTTTATCTGATTAATTATTAGCCAATAAAAACAGATGGCTACAGAGCTGTTTCAAATCCCCCCGGCCCACCAAGCTATATAAAAAAGCATTTTAAGCCACGCTCGAGTGCTTCTCTGTACCTTTCGCAAGGCATTTTCTGGTCTGCACACCCACCCGAAATCAAGTTCTGCCCTCGCCTGACACAACCTGTTGAACCTTCTCACCCCCTCTCCCCACCCACCAAGCCAGCACCAAGCCACTAGCACATCCGAGCTATAGCCCCAACCTCCCCCATCCCCTACTTTTATCACTGCCGCCTGCCACAGGCGGTCATCCTCAAAACGTATAGGGACTTGTTATGAATAAGCTAACTCGATGGCTAGCCGTCAGCGCAGTTCTGAGCCTGACGGGCATTACCGCCGTGCAGGCGAGTACCACTCCCGCATCAGTGATCGTTGCTGAAAGGTCTGCGACAGACCATGTCGTTACCACGCAGACTGCGCCAAGCCCGTTTGTCACTGTGAGTCAGATCGAGAGCGCTCAGCCTCTCAACGTGGCCATTTTCCAGGACAGTTGCCAGGACCCGGATCCGTGGTACATGTTCAGTGGCATTCAAGCCATGACGTGCCTGCTCACGGGGCAGTGGTAGGTCACTGCCCAGACATGCGAGAAATGTCTTCTGACCTCCAACAGCTTCAGATTGGAAAGGCATGTGTTGATGCAGATAAAAGCCGACCCGCCCCGTTGATCGAAGTCGACGTGGGCGGGCCGCACTGAATCGATGGTTCAACTGCTTGCGGAGAGCCTTGAACAACAACCCCCCCACAACCTCCTCAGCAAATGCCAAAATAATGAGGCCAGCGATACACGCCAGAAGCCTGCTGCCTCGGTCGAGAAATTGAAGGTCGATATCGCTGACGCATTTCCCACTCGCCAGCGGACACGTCATGCACCCAAGAGCCCTCACCCTCGCCCTGCTCATCACCCTCCTCGCGTCATTCCAAGCCAACGCCGCCGACAAATCCTGCGCCGAGGCCATCGGTCCAAAACGCGCTGAGTCTCTGGTCAAACAATGCATCAACGTCTCCCCTGCAACCCACCCGCCGTGCAACGCGGCCAACAACTGCGGGATGATCAACAGTGAGGTCGAGCGCGGTTGTGGTTTGTTGGGCGATGATCCTAACGCGCCTGCCTATTGCCATTTCAACCTGTCCAAACCGGAAACCTTGCAGGGCGCGTTGATTAATGGCGGTGGCATCGATGACTACACCATCACGGTGTTGGTCAATGACGGCCGAAGGTTCACGGCTTATTGCGATGGGCAATGTGGTGAATGGTTTGTGGCAGAAGATGAAAGCGAAGCGACCTTGTTGCCGAGCATGGTTGGCAAGACTGTGAAGGTCACTGTTGCCAGCGAGCTCAACAACGAACGCATCGCCGGGCCTGCTGCCGAGGACTCGTTGATCTTCGTGAAGAAGATTGAGTTTGTGAAGTAGGTGTCGCTTGATTTCTGCGCGCTTAATGAAGCACCTAGAGCCTTTAGGGCTCAAGAGGTGAGACCCAGTGTGTCGCTGATACTTGCCGATATGGTTCTCTCGGGCGTGGCAGACACACTCGTTCTGCCCTACACCATTTACCTGCAATCGGAGCGAGGATCCGTCGTAGCCAGTCGGTTAAGTGACTGATCGAGGATCAGCCTGCTGACGTATGGAGACAGTAATCTCTCGGCTGAACAACGAAGCTGGCTGTACCATACCTGATCAATACTAAGGCTTCCCGCTTAGCTGCGGGGAGCATGGTGAAAAGCAGACGCATCGCTCGCCTCGCCAGCAGCCCCCAAGAGATAGCAACCCATGCCCCAAGAAAAACTAGACCTCCTGCGACTCCAGAAACCCATCCGCGACCAGATGAACGACCTCCTCCGCGCCCTCAACGCTACCAGCACACGCGAGGACCTGGAGGCCGAGCGCGCCATCCAGATCGAGCTTATCCAAAGCCTGGAAAGCACACGAAAGCTGCGCTCGTCAGACGCTGAGGCGCTGTTCATCATTTTCGATGACGCGGTAGAGGCCAAGCTGGACGAACTTCCCAAGGACTGATCCCGTCCCATACTCCATGCATGTACAAAATCACGCGCTACACTGGGGGTGGTATTAGATTTTTCGGAGATCACCATGTACGTCGATATAACGACTGTCCACGCCCGTCTGGTCAGTAAGATAACGGCATTCAATCAGATGTGGCCTCAGTGGGTGGTTCATGGTCAGGTGTGGCAGTTGCCGGTGCTGGCGCAGCAGAAGGCGCTGGATCTGATCGAGGTGCAGCCGCTGGAGGGTCAGGCGGCGATTGAGGCGGCAATTCGGGCGATGACGTTGTTTGAGCGCCTTCCAGGTCAGGCGCCGGGGACGGTGATGCGGTTGCCGGGTTATTTCGCGTTGAGCCGCAGCGTGTTGCCTTGGGTGAAGGAGATCAATCAGCTGAAGGATGACTTGATGGCGGCGGTCGAGCAGACGCGGATCGAGCTCAATCTGGCGACCACGGCGCGGTCGAAGATTCTGCGTCAGGCGTTGGGGCCGATGTTCAGCATGAAGCAGTTGGGGCGTCATACGCAGGTGTTCGATATCTGCCCTCGCCTGATCGTGTTCACCTGGGCCGGGCACACGACCGGCGGCGAGCGGGTGGCGGTGAGCAAGGTTCGGGAGCAGTTGAGCAAGGCGGCCGAGCAGCAGGCGTCGAAAGACCGCGTGGCCATCGAGCAGACGTCGGCGGGCGCCGAGCTGCGGCGCATCGTCAATCTGTCGGATCAGGCGAGTCTCATCAAGTACAAGAAGGTGGCGCCGCATCCCAGGGCGATGGTGTATTTCTCGGCCAGCTCCCGTTACGACGCGATGATCCACAGCAACCTGCCGATGTTTGTGCTGGCAGGCGAAGAGCCCATCGACGTGCATGAGCTTCGTCACTTCAACCGGCATACGCGCCAGGCTGAGCGGCCGGACAAGAAGCCGCGTATCGAGGTGATCCCGCGCATGAATCTGTTTTTGAATCCGGATGATCTGGTGGGTCAGCGCAAGTCGGCTGCGGTGGTCAGCAAGCCGAGCGCAGTGGCGTCGACTTATTCGGATCGGAATCAGAACAAGGCGGATGATGAGTAAACCCGGAGGTGACTCCTGCCATGGATACATGAGCTGTCTGGCAGGAGCGACTAATAAAAAGAAACCGCTGGTTATTAATCTGCTCGTTCAATAAACATAAAAATCCGACGAACAGTGGTTGCCTTTCTAAACATTGAACAGTTTTGAACGAATACACCTACGGTATCTGGATCCATGTTTCCAACAACACCTGGCGAGATGAGCAAAGCCATTTTAAATACGGCCAAGAGCACAGCAATAAGTCAGACTTTTCAAGCCGTTAATTACCTTCACGAATAACGTTAAAACAGCCTTCACCTCCCATCGAAATTCACCCAGTTGGGAATGGATAACGATCAGTTCTACACTTATTTTCCATACAGAACGTTATCACCGCTAACCAACAAAAAAGGGCCGTCACATGGACGGCCCTTTTCGTTACGATGACGCCTCGAGTTATATCTTGAAGCTGGCCACCAGTTGTTTCAAACGTCCGGCCTGCTGGGAAAGTGCAGCGCAATCCTTGAGGGTTTCGTTGAGGTTGGCGACGCCCTGCTGGTTGAGCGAGTTGATCTGATTGATGTCGATGTTGAGCGTTTCCACCACGGCCGTCTGCTCTTCGGTCGCAGCGGCAACCGACTGGTTCATGCCGTCGATTTCGCCGATGCGGCGGGTCACGTCGCGCAGGCGGTTGCCGGCCTGGTTGGCGACTTCGACGCTGCCCTGGCTGGATGCCTGGCTCTCGTTCATGTTCACCACGGCGTCCTGGGAGCCGGTCTGCAGCTCGCCGATCATCTTGTGGATCTCGTCGGCAGACACCTGAGTGCGGTGCGCAAGGTTACGCACTTCATCGGCCACCACGGCAAAGCCACGACCGGCTTCACCGGCGCGCGCAGCTTCGATGGCGGCGTTGAGGGCCAGCAGGTTGGTCTGCTGCGAGATGCCTTTGATCACGTCCAGGATCTGCCCGATGTTGTCGGTGCTGGCGTTGAGCTGGGCGATCTGGGTGCAGGAATCGCTGATCTTGGTCGACAGCTCGCTCATGGCGTGGATGGTTTTTTCCACCACCACCTGACCGTCTTCGGCCTGGGTGCGCGCTTCGCTGGCCTGGATGGAGGCATCCGAGGCGTTGCGGGCGATTTCCTGGGTGGCAGCGCCCAGTTCGTTGATGGCTGCGGCGACGCTGTTGGTACGCGCGCTCTGCTCGTCGAAGCCAATGATCGAGGAGTTGGACGACTGCACCACGCGCTGCGACAGATCATGCACCTGCAGCGTGGCGGAGGACACTTCCACAATGGAGGCGTGGACACGCTCGACGAACTGGTTGAACGAGCTGCCCAGATCGGCGAACTCGTCGCGGCCCTGAATGCTCAGGCGACGGGTCAGGTCGCCCTCACCCTGCGCGATGTCCTGCATGGCACGGCCCATGTCGGTCAGCGGGCGCATCAGCGCACGAATCAGCAGGCTCAGCAGCATGGCGATCACGATCACTGCGATCAGGCCGGCAACGATGGCAGAGCTACGGAACTGGCTCAGTGGCGCGTAGGCCTTGTCCTTGTCGATCGACAGGCCGATGTACCAGTCAGCCGATGGCAGGCCGGTGATCGGGGTGAACGACAGGATGCGTTGCTGGCCATTCAACGTGACCTCACGCAGACGCTTGTCCAGGCTCAGCGTCTGGCCGGGATAGATGTCCTTCAGGTTCTTCATGACCTGTTCCTTGTCGGGGCTGACGATCACCTGACCGTCACCACTGACCAGAAACGCATAGCCCATGCCGCCGAATTCCACCGAGTTGATGATCTTCACCAGCGTATCGAGGCTCAGGTCGCCGCCCGCCACACCGGCCAGTTGGCCGTTGATCTTGATCGGACTGGCGATGGTCACGACCAGGCCGCCCACCGAGGCCAGGTAGGGCGCGCTGATGATGGTGTTCCCCGCATCAACCGTGGATTTGTACCAGGGGCGCTGACGGGGATCGTAACCGGCCGGCATCTCGACATTGGGACGCTGGGTGAAGGTGCCCTTGCTGTCACCGACGTAAGTGAACTGGAAGGTCGAGACCAGCGACGACTGGGAAACCAGCCCGCTCAGGTCCGAGCCAACGCCTTGATAGGCCACGTCCTGGGTCAGGTTTTCCAGGACCAGAATGCGTCCGCCCAACCAGTTCTGCACGCTGCTGGCGGTCAGTTGTCCGGCCTGCCCCACTGAGGATTCGAGGTTCTGATTGATGGTCGCGCGCTGCAGGTAATCGTTGTAAAGCGTGAACAGAACGAACGCCAGAACGACAACGCCCGATGCCGCCAGCAGGATTTTATGACGAAACTTCAAAGTCATTTCAAAGCATCTCTAAAGGTATAGGCAGGTCCGAGGAATCGGATAAGGGGCCATACAAAGTTGTTTTCCATGAACACTCCATGTGTTCAAACTTCCACAGCCTTTTCACGGTGCGAGCACAGGCAGCATTCTGGCGACTGTTTAATGACAGGGCCAGGCTGTTTCAATGTTCTCGAGGCGCCCTTTATAGCCGCGTCGGGCAACGAAAGAAAGCCTGTGAAAGGGGGACAGACGGTTTTAATTAATTGTATTTTTTAATTTCAGCTTGGCGGGATGCTGCCGATAGGGTCTGTATCCAATGCCTCGGCGGTCGTATTCACGTTAAATCCCCCAAAGGCCTTACTTTTTACAATGTTGTACTGGAGAACATCATGAACAGCTGGTTCGCGAACATCAGCGTGAATATGAAGCTGGCCCTCGGATTCGGGCTTGTACTTGTTTTTACTGCCATTCTTGCGCTCACGGGATGGAGCAGCCTGAGTGGGCTGATCGACCGCAGCAACTGGATGAGCGACATCACCTCGCTGAACGCGCAGCTGACCAAGTTACGGGTAACACGCCTGCAATACATGGTGGCCGACGGCGATGAAAAGGTCGCCGAAACCGTTCAGGTCTCGCTGGACGGCTTCAAGGCCTACCAGGAAAAGCTGCTGACCTCGTTCAAGAGCCCCGCGAACGTGCAGATGCTCCAGCAGCTGGGCGTGGTGATCGCTGATTATCAGAAATCCCTGAACAACATGCGCAGCGGCTACAAGACCAGCATCGCATTGCGCAAGGATCTGACGGTTCATGCCACCAAGGCCACCGAAATGCTGGACCGGATTCTGGCCGACGTGAAGAAGCTGGACACCACCGATGAAAGCCGTTTCGACCAGTACGAGCTAATTGTCGGTGCCAAGGAAGACCTGATGCAGGCGCGCTATGAAGTCCGCGGTTACCTGACGGACATCTCGCCGGAAAACGAACAGTCTGCCGCAGGCAAGCTGGATGACGCGATCAAGAACCTCGATCAGTTGAAAGCAACGTTCGGCACTACCCATGCCGACGCACTCAAGCAACTGGAAACATCCCTGCAGGCCTATCGCACCACCTTGCAGAACTTCAAGACGTCCAGCGGCGACATCGCCCAGGCGCGTAAGGAAATGACCGTACAGGGGCAGGACATCGTCAAGCTCAGCGAGGCCATGTATCAGCTGCAACTGGATCGCCGCGACGTGGAAAGCGCTCAGGCTCGCAACATGCAGATCGGTTGCACCTTGCTGGCCATGATTCTGGGCATCATTGCCGCTGTGATCATCACGCGTCAGATCACTCGTCCTCTGCAGGAAACCATGGCGGTGGTCGACCGTATCGCGTCGGGCGACCTGTCGCAGACCATGGTCGTGACCCGTCGCGATGAACTGGGCGTGCTGCAACAGGGCATCCAGCGCATGGGCACCACCTTGCGCGAGCTGATTGGCGGTATCCGCGACAGCGTGGTGCAGATCGCCAGCGCCGCCGAGGAATTGTCGGCCGTGACCGAACAGACCAGCGCCGGTGTGAACAGCCAGAAAGTCGAAACCGATCAGGTGGCGACGGCCATGCACGAAATGTCGGCCACGGTCGCCGAAGTGGCGCGCAACGCCGAGCAGGCTTCCGAAGCGGCGTCGACTGCCGACAAGGAAGCGCGTGCAGGTGATCAGGTGGTGAGTGAAGCCATCGGCCAGATCGAAAAACTGGCGGCCGAAGTGGTGCGTTCTTCCGACGCCATGACGTTGCTGGAGCAGGAAAGCGACAAGATCGGCAAGGTGATGGACGTGATCAAGGCGGTCGCCGAGCAGACCAACCTGCTGGCACTCAACGCCGCCATCGAAGCCGCGCGTGCCGGTGAAGCCGGACGTGGCTTCGCAGTAGTGGCGGACGAGGTGCGTGGCCTTGCGCAACGCACTCAGCAGTCCACCGAGGAAATCGAGAATCTGGTCGCTGCGCTGCAGAACGGTACACGCCAGGTGTCCAGCATCATGCTCAGCAGCCGTGATCTGACGGTCAGCAGCGTGCAGCTCAGCCGCAAGGCCGGGACCTCGCTGAACAGCATCACGCAGACGGTTTCCAACATTCAGGCAATGAACCAGCAGATCGCGGCAGCCGCTGAAGAGCAGAGTGCTGTGGCCGAGGAAATCAGCCGCAGCATCATCAACGTTCGCGACGTGTCCGAGCAGACCGCTTCGGCCAGTGAAGAAACCGCCGCCTCCAGCGTCGAACTCGCACGCCTGGGCGGACAACTGCAGACGATGGTCAGCCACTTCAAGATTTGAGGCAGGTTGCAGAATGAATCAAGCCCGGCATGACCGGGCTTGATTGTTCAGAGTGACAGGTGCACCTGAAATGAAGAAGGTGCCCGGAGGTGGACTCGAACCACCGACCTCCGTAGTGTTTCATACGGCGCCCTACCAACTGGGCGATCCGGGCAACGTTATCAAATGTGTCGTCAGAACATCATTTATCTGCTCGACCGTCTGATGGCTTCATTCTGCCAACCCACCAAGATTCCGACTACTGTAAGAACTATCAGTTTTTATATCGAATGCGCTGCATTTCAACGAAGCTAATACCTCAACCCGCTCAAATTCAGATCATTCTTTAACGCGATAGCCGCTCAACATAATCAACCACCGCAATATGATCGGCCTTCCTTTTCCCCGCCTCCAAAAAAGCACGGTAATAATCGCTGTCCATCAACTGGTCAATGTCCTGCCGGATCTTCTTCTGTATCGAATAAGGAATATCAGGTCCTTCGTGGTGTATGGCATAAGCGTTCTCGAGCACGTCTATCAAGCGGGATCGAAACTTGTCCAGACCCCGTCCGCTGGCGACGCGTTTGTAAGTTGAAAGAAAGAACGTTTCACCACGGCCCGGTCCCGGGCGGGTCACGTAGGCCACGGCGCACAGGCCGACCCCGCTGCGCTTGCGCCAGTGCACGGCCGCGTGCTCGTTGAGCTGCAGCACGTCCTCGCGCCGCCAGGCGTGGCCGCTGTGGATCAGGTGAATGATGGCGGCGTTCAGCGCCCGGCGGGTGCCGCTGTAACGCAAGTCCGGAAAACGCGCGTAGACCTGCACCTGTTTGTTCTTCAGGACACGGACGATCCAGACACGACCGCGAGCCTCTCGGGTAATGCCGCGTGGAACGCTATAGGTGACAGCTTCGACAGTTTTGTCGTAACACCTCAGACCTGAAATATCGATTTCAGACGATGTGTTCATGGGTAGCTTCGACTTGAAAGTTTAAAGACCTGACGCAGGAGCGCGATGAACCGAACCGGCAACGGCCGCCCTGCGCTGTTATATAAATGGACACTGTTTCAGTGATGAGCGTACAAAACAGTGTTCAATTCTTTAACACTGTTAGGCTCTGGAACTTCGTCGCGCACTGTACTTAACTGTAGTCCATCAGCCGTACCCGCTAATGCTTCCTGAACAGTCAGGCTCATTTCATGATGGCGAATACGATCCCCCTTGATGCATTGAAGGTTGCCCCGACCGGTGGCGGGATCGTTGCTGCACTCGACAGTGAAAAGCCCCAGTTGAGGGTCAACGCAGCCCCGGACCTTTCCAGTCAGAAGCACGCGGAGGCCAGGCCAGCCCGAAATCGATGTCGTCCAGCGTCAGGTTGGGGTTGTAGGCATAGTCGCCTTTGATATTCGGCCAGCGCCGGGCCATGTAAGCCACTTCATCATTGAAGCGTTCCTGTTTTTCCGGCGAGTCCTCGAAACCTCGGGTCGCCGACTCGTAGTGGTACAACTCGGCATACGGTGTCCAGACGTTGACGTATCCGGCCTCCTGAACCCGCAGGCAGAAGTCGACATCGTTGAACGCTATTTTCAGGTTGACCTCGTCAAGCCCGCCGACCTGCTCGAAGACTTTTTTCCTGATCACCAGACACGCCGCCGTCACCGCAGAAAACTCCTGAATCAGCACCGCACGGGCGAAATAGCCATATTCGCCTCGGGGCAGAAACTTGTGCGCATGGTTGGCAATGCCGCCGATACCGAGAACGACCCCGCCATGCTGCAGCCGATCATCGGGAAACCACAGCCGCGCGCCGACGGCCCCGACGCCTGGCTGCAACGCCAGCGAGACCATCTCATCCAGCCAGTCCGGCGAGATAACCTCGATATCGTTGTTGATCAGCCCGACCAATTCACCGAGCGCCTGGCTGACCGCCCGATTGTTCAACGCTGAATAATTGAACGGCCCGTCGTCCCGCAGAACGCGGATATCGGGCTGCTGATCGATCTGCGCGAAATACGCCAGCGACTCGGCTTCGTCCGAGCCGTTATCGATCACGATGATTTCATAATGCGGATAGGTGGTCAGGCGCTGGATGCTGTAGATGCATTGCTTGAGCAAGGCCCATGCATTGCGGGTCGGGATGATGAGGCTCACCAACGGTGCAGGCTCTGGCAGCGTGTAATGCACCCGATACATGCCAAAAGGCAACAACTCGACCTCACCCTTTCGTCCCGTGCGATGCAGATGATCGTTCAACGCTTTCACCGCGGCATGGACCGCGTACGGCTTCTCATCCGACGCCACGGCCGTGCTGCCTGCATGGATACGCCAGTGATAAAGCACGCGGGGAATATGGACGATCTGCGCGGCACTCAGTTTTTCCGTGCAGCGCAACGCCAGATCGTAATCCTGCGAACCTTCGAACCCTTCCCTGAAGCGGCCCACACGATTGACCAGATCGCGCTGATACACGCCCAGGTGAGAAATCATGTTCTGTGAACGGAACAGAAAGGCATTCCAGTCGGATTTGAAGTACGGGGCACTTCGGGCTCCCTGCTGATCGATCTTGTCTTCGTCCGAATAGATCACCCCGGCATCCGGGTTGTGGACGATGGCGCGAGCCACCCAGTACAAGGCGTGCTCCGGCAGCAGATCATCATGGTCCATGAGCGCGATGTATCGCCCACGGGCAAGATCCAGCGCTGAATTACTGGCCGCCGGGATATGACCGTTTTCGCTGCGCAGCATGATTTTGATCTGTGCGCTCTGACGCTGCACTTTCCTGAGAAAGTCGCGTACTGCGGGTTGCCGGGAAGCGTCGTCGGCGATGCACAGTTCCCAGTGCGGATAGACCTGCTGCCTGATGCTGTCGATGGCCTCACGGAGCATATCCAGCGGCGGATCGAAGACCGGCATGATGACCGAGATCAGCGGAGGATTTTCCCAGTTGCCGATCTCTTCCAGCATGGCGTCACGAGCGCTGTCATTCAGCGTGTCATAGCGTTTGATCCACGCCGCGTAATCATGACGGTCAGGTGCCTCGTTTTCAGGTGCCGCAGCGTGACCCACGGTATTGAACCCGCGCACGCGTTCGATAAGACCACGCACACCATGCTCGCGCAGTACCGTGGTGGCGCGCCGTGTGGTGGCCTTCAACCCGCCGCCCTGGCGAATCAGCGCAGGCAGGCGCCGCGAGGCTATGACCAAACGATGTGTGCTCAAAACCGTATGCCGAATCGGCGCAGCCAGCCTGCGGCTGTAGGAATTCTCCAGCTCATGGATGCGCAGATTCAGTTGATGAATGCGCGTGTCCTTTTCACGCTGCAACTCGAGCATCGCACTCTGCAGCTGCCTGATCAGGTCCTCACGTTCACGCAGGTCATGACCCTTTTCATTCAGCAACCGCTCGACGGTCTGAATGGTGCCGATCTCGCCCTCGATCACATGCCGTTCGATCAGTTGCGTGGCGCTGTCCAGTTCACTCACCCGCCGCGTCAGGGCCTGAATCTGATCGGACAGGGGCTGCACGGCCGTGCGCAATGAGGTCTCGTGCTGCTGGCTCCAGTTGAGTCCCTGACTGATGCGGCGGGCAATGACTTCATCGGTGTACAGCACCAGATCAACGGTCAGCACCAGCTCGCGGATGTCGTGACGTTGCGACAGGTCGACGGGCAGTTGCAGATAGGGGTCATCGTCAAGGCTGACGAACAGCAGAGAGGATCCAGTGCGCTCCACCTCTTGCAGACCTGATACCGAAGGCAGCGCTGCGGTCTGAGCATCCCACTGCCAGATCACTGTCTGCTCCTTTTCAATTTGCAGGTTGTCCAGCGAAAAGGTCATGCGCCGGTCGACCGGATCGAGCCGCAATGATCGAGGTAAGGTTTCAATGCTGCTCAGCGAAAACCGCAGGTGCTGGTGACCGGGCAGCACTTCAAGGTTCAGTGCTGATTCCTCTTTAAAGTTACCCGCCTCATCGCTGTAATACAGCCGGGCCTGTATTTTGGGAGCGGTCGGCGACACCCGCTGATTGATGATCCGGTCCGCCTCCCAGTTGAGAAAACGGCTCGCCTCAAGGCCAGTCACGAAAGCCTGAAAATGCGCTTCCTGTTCGATGAAACCGTCCAGTTGCGCCGGGGTGATTTCCAGTCCTGCGTGAAACAGTGTTTCGGTGACGAACTGCCTGCGCGTCAGTGGCATCACACTGCTGCAGAACGGCGAGGCACTGGCGATCAGCAGCAACAGCGCGCGTATCAACAGATGTCCCAGTTCGATACCCGCAGCGGCCTCCCATTCAATGTCGATCAGTGTGGGCCGGTCGTCCGCGTCGAGGATGATGTTCTGCGGTACGGCATCGATGAGTACGCCGGGCAGCCGTTCATCCAGACGCTGCAATGGCAACTCGTGACCCTGCCCGGCCAGCAGATCCCTTAACGCCTGACAATAGCGCGCCACAAACGCACCGAACTGTCTGACGGTCCAGTTGGGCGTGCTGGCGATTTCAAGAAACTGCTGGCTGAGCACGCTGCCGCGCCGATAGGGATCGACACGCGAGAGCACATGGCGAAAGTCCTTGTGGGGCGCACCGTCCGAGCGCAACGGCTCATGCCGCACTTCGATGTCGTCCGGTGTTTCGATGAACAGGGTTTGCTTGCAGTAGCCGGGCTTGCGACTGACGTTGTAATGCCCCGCCAGCAAGTTCGGCATGGCCAGCGGCGTCAGCGAACAGGACGCGGCAATCAGAAACGAATTGGCCAGATCCATGCCCAGCCCGTTGTCGACCACCACGGGCCAGGCACGCTCCAGATTGAACAACGTGGCTCCCGGCAGTTGCGGGTCCTTGCGTACGTTCTGCCACAGCAACGCGGCGGCATCGAAGTCCGGGTGTTCGAAGCCGCGTTGAGTGACGATGGAATTGGGCAGTTTGTAATCAGGGGCGGGAAACAGAAATTCCGAACGGCTGAAACCGGCCCGCTCAAGAAGGTGGGTCAGCCGTTTGCGTCCGAACGTCTGCGGGCCATGGGTCGAATAACGTCCTTCCACGCCAGCCATGGGTATGGCCAGATGATCCTCTGGCGCGCCCGCGAAGTATTTCAGCCCCAACTGGTTTTCAATCGCCAGCAGCAGGATGCCGTCGGGCTCCAGCAGTTCGCGGACCCTGACCAGCATGTCCAGCGCCGGATCATCGCCCTGATTGAACAGGCTGGCATATTCGAGCACGCCGATCAGGGTGATGACGTCGAAGCGTTGCGGCGGCTGGAACTGCTCGAACCGCTCGGCAATCACCGTGACATTGTCCAGATCACGGGTCCGGCTGGCCGCGATCCTGGCCCGGCGCAGGCTGCCTTCAAGGCTCAGCACCGTAGCGCCGCACTCGCCCAGATACCGGCTGATCGCCCCGCAACCGGCGCCAATTTCCAGCACCCTGCCCGTCAGGCAATGCTCGAAGGGACGCAGCAGATTGCCCCGCGCGCGACCCAGGTGATAAAGCGACACCCAGTCGGTGCAGTGCTGACCCAGTTCGGTTGAAAGCACGCTCAGGTCTTGCGCCTGGCGCACGATGTCGGCCAGACGTTCTTCATGCTCGTCGCCATCGCTGTAAGCCAGCCCTTCGTAATCGGGACGTGCCCACACGCCCGTACGCCGGTCCAGCCGGTATCCGCTCTGCTCAAGGTGCCTCATTATGCTGTTCCTGATCGAAGTCCATGGTGAGGGCCAGATCGACCAGTCCGAACAGCGTGGGGGTCGGGGCCACGACAATGTGAATGGCGTCGTAGCGACGATCGTGGGGAACGATCTCTTCGCCCTCGCGAGAGGCAACGCCCAGAGAAATGAAGTAATCGCCTGCTGACAGCCGGTTCCTGAAACTCAGACACGCCCTGAGTTGCGAACCCGGCTCGTAGAGTTGCCGACTGGCGGCGCACTCCAGCAGCCAGGAATTGCTGCCATAGACCGTGACGCCCTCCTTGGTCTTGACCGTGAAGCCCAGCACCGGATGGCTGATGAGCCGGTTGAAACGGATGGCCACCTGCAACAGCACCTCGGCACCTGGCTCGATACCGAGTGGAAACTCCCGCCCTTCCACGGACAGGTGAAAGTCCATCAGCATCGCCGCACCATCGCCCCAACGGTACTCATGTGGATTGAAACCGGGGCGCGACTCGAAGGCATCCTGCTCGAAGTTCAGTACCGGTCTCTGGACGCTTACAGCGGGCTGCCGAACGGGAGACTCGTTTGTCACAGGGCTCGGCGATGCCTGTGTCATCTGGCGATTGCGGCCGAACAGAATGTCCATGTAGCGGTTGACGACAGTACGCGGCGCGCCGCTCGTTTCCACCCGGCCACCCTCCAGCAGAATCGCCCGGTTGCAATGGGTGACCACCTGTTCGCTGGCATGCGTGACCAACAGGATGCTGGTGCCGTTCTGCTTGAGCTGTCGCAACCGCTCAAAGCATTTGGCCTGAAATTTTGCGTCGCCGACCGACAACGCCTCGTCGACGATCAGAATCTGCGGATCGACCTGCGCCTGCACGGCGAACGCCAGACGCACCGCCATGCCGCTGGAATAGGTCTTGACCGGCTGATCGATGAAGTCACCGATGTCGGCAAACCTGGCAATGGCGTCGAAGCGCTGATCGACTTCGTCGCGGCTCAGCCCCAGTACCGAAGCGTTCAGGTAAACGTTCTCCCGACCGGTAAATTCGGGGTTGAAGCCAGATCCAAGCTCCAGCAATGCCGCGACACGCCCCTGGGTATGAACCGAGCCGCCGGATGGCCGCAGGGTGCCGCAGATGATTTGCAGCAGCGTCGATTTGCCTGAGCCGTTGCGACCGACCAGCCCGACGGTTTCTCCGCGCCGCACTTCGAAATCGACATTGCGCAGCGCCCAGAACGCCTGCCCATAGCTCTTCACCGGCATGCCAAGTCGACGCTGCACTCGCGGCACAAGCGAGTGCAGGACTCGATCCATGGGTCGGTCGTAGCTGTAAAAGCATTTGGAAATATCGCGGACGCTGATCGCGATTTCGTCAGAGGACATCGGCGAACCCCCTGCGAGCTTTCTGAAAGAAGCCGAAGCCTGCCGCCGCCATTGCAGAGGCGATCAGCATCGCCAGGGCCAGGCTTTGCCAGTCCGGCCAGTTTCCGAACAGCAGCACGTTGCGGCTTTCTTCGATGATGTAGGTCAGCGGGTTGAGCTTCAGCCAGGGTTGGTAGACCTGAGGCAATGCCGCCACCGGATACAGCACCGGCGAGAGGAACAGCAACACAGTGGTCAACACCCCGATGACCTGACCCACATCACGCAGGTACACGCCCAGCGCGGCCAGCAACCAACTGAAGCCCAGGGTCGCGATGGCCAGCGGCAACAGCACCAGCGGGAACAGGAACGCCGTCCAGTAGAGAGTCTGGGTCAGGATGAACTGCGCCAGCAGCAGTACGACAAGGCTGGTGCCCGCATGAAAAATGGCCGAGCCCAGCGTCACGACGGGCAGCACCTCCAGGGGAAACACTACTTTCTTCACGAAATTGCCGTTGCTCATGATCAGCGACGGCGCGCGGTTCGCACATTCGGCGAACAGTCCATGCACGATCATCCCCACGAACAACAGAATGGCAAACCCGCCCTTGCCGGTGTCCTGCCCGACCCAACGGGCCTGGAAGACTTCGGAGAACACAAAGGTGTACACCGCAAGCATCAGCACCGGGTTGAAAAACGACCAGGCGATACCGATCACCGAACCGCGATAACGACCAATGACTTCGCGCCGGGTCATGGTGATGATCAATTGTCGGTGACGCCACAGGCTGCGCAGCAGATCCAGAGGACCGGCAGCCGGCGCCAGATGAGCGCTCAACATGATGGCTCCTGCATTTCGGGGGAAGGATCAAGGCAATGGGAAATTCAGATCGCCACGGGCATGGCTACCGCCCCCGAGACAGACTCACAGGCGTGAAACGCAACGAAGGGGTCGAGGCGTCGGAAAGGGTTCGCACAGACAGTGCTGCGAAGGGCATTTCCGAAAATCAGTGTGGCAGCCAATACGCGGGACAGATGCGTCGGGCGATGGATGGTTGCAGGTGTTTCGATGGGTTTACAGCTCGGATCGCCCGCAAGCCGCCGCTTATCAAACAACCTGTAACTCATTGAAGAAAAACGATTTGTGGGAGCGGACTTGTCCGCGAATACCGTAGTTCAGTCGATGAATATTCGTCGGATGTACAGCCTTTTCGCGGACAAGTCCGCTCCCACCAAGTTTGCCGCGCGACAGCGCTACGTCGAAGAGGTCGTTGCGCCTCTCACAGTCCCGTGCTTGCTGCACGACCGCGCTACACCGGAGACTATCAAGCCTGCGGCGGCTGTCCGTTGGAGGCCGACAGACCGCCATCCACCGGCAGGTTTACGCCGGTGACAAAGCGCGCGTCGTCGCTGGCCAGGAAGGCAATCACGTCACCGATGTCTTCAGGCTCGGCGGGACGGCCCAGCGCGATGCGTTCCTTGAACTTGGCCATCAGCGCGTCGTTGTCCATCATGTCGTCGGTCAGTTCACTGCGGGTCAGCGACGGGCATACCGCGTTCACCCGCACGCCGTCGGCGCCATGGTCCAACGCCAGCGCGCGGGTGAAGTTGGTGATCGCACCTTTGGCCGCGTTGTAGAAACTCATGCCCCAGTCTCCGCCCATCCCGGACACCGACGAGACGTTGACGATATTACCCTTGCTGACAATCAGTGCAGGCATCGCACTGCGGGTGCAATAGAAGACGCCATCCAGGTCCACCGACATCAGCTCTTTCCAGTCTTGCACTTCAAGTTCGGTGACCTTGCCGGACTTCACGATGCCCGCATTATTGACCAGCACATCCAGACGGCCGAAGTGACTGGCGACTTCCTTGAACAGCGCCTCGACATCGCTCAGGTCCGCCACGTCGGCCGCCCTGACCAGATGACCTTCGCCCTCCAGTTGCGCGTGTACTTTTTTCAGCTTTTCTTCGTTGCGGCCGACCAGCACCACGCTGGCGCCTTCCCTGGCAAAACGCTTGGCCGTGGCTTCGCCGATTCCGGAACCGGCGCCTGTGACCACAACGACTTTCTGGGTGAAACGATTCATTGAAAATGCTCCGAAAAAGTGAATACGTGTCTGGTGGACTGTGAGGCCCCCGGCCGCGTTCACTCTCATTCACGTGAGGCACTTTCAGGTCATTCCAAACGGTCGATATTCGACTAATCGTGCGTTGACAAACCCTTCACACCCTGTAAATAATCGGCGAAGTTGTACGACAACCTATGACGCCAAAACAATAAAAACAAAGCCGGGGCCCATTCCATGAAGACTCGCGTCCGTATGCCCGCTCTACCTTGCGTAACCCCCTGGATCGCCGTCGCCGCGGCAAGGTTCTATCCTCTCGCAGCATTCCAAGACACTCGTGTTTTATAGATTTCGCTGACTGTCAGCGAACGGTACCCGGCTGTCTTTCAGCCAGGGCCATGCCTGGAAACAGGCATCACATAATCCTCGTCGGTGTCGGCTCTTGCCTGTGCAAGGCCAGAAAAGAGGACGGTTTCGTTAAACCAAGGGAGCACAACAATAATGACATCTCACACCACCCGTTCGCGCATCCTGATGGGCGTTGGCAGCATGACGCTGCTCTGCCCGCTGATGAGCATGGCCGAAGGCTTCGTGGACGACACCAAGGCCACGCTCAACCTGCGTAACGCCTACTTCAACCGCAATTTCACCAACCCCGCGTTCCCCAACAGCGCGGCCCCGCAAAGCAAGGCTGAAGAATGGACGCAAAGCTTCATTCTCGACGCCAAGTCGGGCTTCACCCAAGGCACGGTCGGGTTCGGTGTCGACGTGCTCGGGCTGTATTCGATCAAGCTCGATGGCGGTCGCGGTACGGGCGGCACTCAATTGCTGCCGATTCACAGCGACGGGCGTCCTGCAGATGATTTCGGTCGTCTGGGCGTGGCGGGCAAGGCACGTTTTTCCAAGACCGAGCTGAAGGTCGGCGAATGGATGCCGGTGCTGCCGATCCTGCGTTCCGATGACGGCCGTTCGCTGCCGCAGACTTTCCAGGGCGGACAGATCACCTCCAAGGAAATCGACGGCCTGACGCTGTATGGCGGTCAGTTCCGCGGCAACAGCCCGCGTAACGACGCCAGCATGGAAGACATGTCGATGAACGGTCGCGGTGCCTTCACGTCCGACCGTTTCAATTTTGGCGGCGGTGAATACGTCTTCAACGAAAAACGCACTCAGCTCGGCGTCTGGTACTCGGAACTGCAGGACATCTATCAGCAGCAGTTCTTTAACCTGCTGCACAGCCAGACCTTCGGTGACTGGACCCTGGGCGCGAACCTGGGCTACTTCATCGGCAAGGAAGACGGCAACAAGCTGGCCGGCGATCTGGATAACAAGACCGCTTATGCCCTGCTTTCGGCCCGTTACGGCGGCAGCACCTTCTATGTCGGTCTGCAGAAGCTCAGCGGCGACACGGCCTGGATGCGCGTCAACGGCACCAGCGGTGGCACGCTGGCCAACGACAGTTACAACTCCAGCTACGACAACGCCAAGGAAAAATCCTGGCAGCTGCGTCACGACTATAATTTCGCCGTATTGGGCGTACCAGGTCTGACCCTGATGAACCGCTATATCAGTGGCGACAACGTGCACACCGGCAATATCACTGACGGCAAGGAATGGGGCCGGGAGTCGGAACTGGCGTACACCGTACAAAGCGGCACGTTCAAGAACCTGAACGTCAAATGGCGGAACTCCAGTTTGCGACGCGACTTCAGCGCCAACGAGTTCGATGAAAACCGTGTCTTCATCAGCTATCCGCTGTCGTTGCTTTGATGCATAGGACCAGGCCCTTCCGCTGGTCGGGCCTGGTCCTGCGCAAGCGTCCAGACGGCGGTTCACCAACGGGCCACTTAATACTTTGGGCGCGTTGACAAGCAGCGCGAGGGCTGCCGATAATCCGGCAAGTCATACGACAACAGATGACAAAAAATAACAATCAGGAAACTTCCTCATGGCATCGGCTCACACTACGCAGACTCCCTTCAATCGCCTCCTGCTGACAGGCGCGGCAGGCGGCCTGGGCAAGGTATTGCGCGAAACGCTGCGTCCCTACGCGAACATTCTCCGACTGTCCGACATCGCCGAAATGGCGCCGGCGGCTGGCAGCCATGAAGAGGTCCAGGTCTGCGACCTCTCCGACAAGAACGCCGTTCATCAGTTGGTCGAAGGCGTTGATGCCATCCTGCATTTTGGTGGCGTTTCCGTAGAGCGGCCGTTCGAGGAAATCCTCGGCGCGAACATCTGCGGCGTATTCCACATCTACGAAGCCGCCCGCCGTCACGGCGTGAAGCGCGTGATCTTCGC
Organism: Pseudomonas sp. fls2-241-TYG-175; assembly: GCF_030209155.1. NCBI lineage: Bacteria > Pseudomonadati > Pseudomonadota > Gammaproteobacteria > Pseudomonadales > Pseudomonadaceae > Pseudomonas > Pseudomonas sp. fls2-241-TYG-175. The sequence goes on from NZ_JARVSO010000020.1 coordinate 119,888, forward strand.
CAGCTCCAACCACGTCATCGGTTTCTACAAGCAGGACGAAACCATCGACGCCCATTCTCCGCGCCGCCCGGACAGCTACTACGGCCTGTCCAAATCCTACGGCGAGGACATGGCCAGCTTCTACTTCGATCGCTACGGCATCGAAACCGTCAGCATCCGCATCGGTTCCTCGTTCCCGGAACCGCAGAACCGCAGAATGATGAGCACCTGGCTCAGCTTCGATGATCTGACCCAACTGCTCGAACGCTCCCTATACACGCCCAATGTCGGCCATACCGTGGTGTACGGCGTATCGGACAACAAGACCGTCTGGTGGGACAACCGCATGGCCAGCCAGCTGGGCTATGTTCCCAAGGACAGTTCGGAAGTGTTTCGCGACAAGGTTGAAGCCCAGCCGATGCCGGCCGCCGACGATCCGGCCATGGTCTATCAGGGCGGTGCCTTCGTGGCCTCCGGGCCGTTCGGCGACGAGTAAACATCGCTCATTTACAACCTGAACAGCCTGGAGACACGAGCGCCATGGATGCCGAACTGATTCTGGATGCGCAAAACGCTACGGGTGAGAGCCCTGTCTGGAGTGCCCGCGATCAGGCGCTGTACTGGGTCGACATCCCGGCAGGCCACCTGCATCGCTGGAGCGTACGCGATGGCAGCACTCGCCACTGGAAAGCCCCGCAGATGCTGGCCTGCATCGCGGCCGACGGCAAAGGTGGCTGGGTGGCAGGCATGGAAAGCGGCCTGTTCCACCTGCAGCCCGGCGACGGTGAAAACCTGACCGCCACGCCTCTGGTCGAGGCCACGCACGCACGACCCGGCATGCGCTTCAACGATGGTCGTTGCGACCGTCAGGGACGCTTCTGGGCAGGCACCATGTTCATGGACATGAGTGCCGGTGCCGTGGTCGGCGCGATGTATCGCTACAGCGCAGGGCAACAGACGCTGGAACCGGTGCTGAAAGACTTCATCGTGCCCAACGGCCTGGCGTTCAGCCCGGACGGCATAACGATGTACCTGTCCGACTCGCACCCCAGCGTGCAAAAGATCTGGGCCTTCGATTACGACACCGACAGCGGCACCCCGCACAACCGCCGCCTGTTCGTGGACATGAACAACTATCTGGGTCGCCCGGATGGCGCAGCCATCGACGCCGATGGCTGCTACTGGATCTGCGGCAATGACGCCGGTCTGATTCATCGTTTCACCCCACAGGGCAAGCTCGACCAGTCACTGGTCGTGCCCGTGAAAAAACCCGCCATGTGCGCATTCGGCGGCCCGGACATGGACACCCTGTTCGTGACGTCTATCCGCCCTGGCGGCGATCTGAGCGATCAACCACTCGCCGGTGGTGTGTTCGCTCTACGGCCCGGCGTCAAAGGCCTGGAGGAGCCTGTTTTCCGGGATTGATCCACACACTGAGCCACAACATTGAAGCAACAGCACTGAACCCAATAGCACCGACCAAAAACAAGAAAATCGGAGATATCCATGGACTTCAAACGCACACTTCTCATCGCTGCACTTCCGCTCGCGTTCTGCATGTCTGGCATCGCGCAGGCTGAAGTAAAAATCAAGTTCGCCGAAGTGCACCCCGCCGGCTATCCGCCGGTCGTGGCCGAGCAGAATATGGGCAAAAAGCTGCAGGAAGAAACCAAGGGCGAGATCAGCTTCAAGATGTTTGCCGGCGGCGTGCTGGGCTCGGAGAAGGAAGTCGTCGAGCAGGTGCAGTCCGGCGCCATCCAGATGACCCGGGTCAGCCTCGGCATCGTCGGCCCGGTGGTACCGGACGTCAACGCGTTCAACCTGCCGTTCGTGTTCCGTGACCAGGCGCACATGCGCACCATCATCGATGGCGAAATCGGTCAGGAAATGCTCGACAAGATCACCAACTCGAACTTCAACATGGTCGCGCTGGCCTGGATGGATGGCGGCACGCGCAACCTGTACACCAAGAAGCCGGTACGCAGCATCGCCGACCTCAAGGGCATGAAGATTCGCGTACAGGGCAACCCGGTGTTCATCGACACCATCAACGACATGGGCGGCAACGGTATCGCCATGGCCACCGGCGAGATTTTCAGCGCCCTGCAGACTGGCGTGATCGACGGTGCGGAAAACAACCCGCCGACCTACTTCCAGCACAACCACTACCAGAACGCCAAGTTCTACACCATGACCGAGCACTTGATCCTGCCTGAGCCTGTGGTGATGTCGAAAACCACCTGGACCAAGCTCACGCCCGAGCAACAGACCCTGGTGAAGAAGCTGGCGCGCGACGCGCAGATGGAAGAGCGCAAGCTGTGGGACGCCGCATCGGCTGCCGATGAAGCCAAGCTCAAGGCCGCAGGTGTGGAATTCATCACCCTGACTGCCGAGCAGAAAAAGGCGTTCTACGACGCAACCCAGGCCGTGCGTGACAAATACGGCGCGCCTTACAAGGATCTGATCAGCCGTATCGAAGCGGTCCAGACCGATCCTGCGCTGATGGCAAAAACCCAAGCTGCCCAATAAGACAGTCCGATAACGCCGCGGGGGCGAGCGAGAGCTCGTTCGCCGCCGCTGTGGTGAGCCTCCATGAAAAATACGTTATTGCGCATCAACGACACGCTTTACCGGGTCTGTATCGGGATCGCGGGTCTGTCGGTCCTGATCATGACCCTGATCATTCCCTGGGGCATTTTCGCCCGTTACGTGCTGGGCAGCGGTTCCAGCTGGCCGGAACCGGTCGCCATTCTGCTGATGGTGGTGTTCACCTTCTTCGGCGCTGCAGCCAGTTATCGTGCTGGCGCACACATGGCCGTGGCCATGGCGGTCGACCGCATGCCGTTGCAGGTGCGCAAAGTGGCAACAGTGATCGTGCAGATTCTGATGGCCATCGTTGCGCTGTTCATGATCGTCAAGGGCTTCAAGCTGTGCGCCACCACCTGGAATCAGTTTCTGGGTGAAATCCCGTCTCTGCGGGTTGGCATCTCTTATCTGCCGATTCCCATCGGCGGCATCGTGACCCTGATTTTCGTGCTGGAAAGGATGTTCCTGGGTGACCAGAGTCACCGCTCCGTCATGCGGTTCGACGTCATTGAAGAAAGCGAAGGTGCCGCATAAATGGACGCATTAGTACTGTTGGGCAGCTTTATCGCACTGATCCTGATCGGCATGCCCGTGGCCTACGCGCTGGGCTTGTCGGCGTTGATTGGTGCCTGGTGGATCGAGATCCCCGCCGATGCCCTGATGATTCAGATCGCGGGCGGCGTGAACAAATTTTCGCTGCTGGCGATTCCGTTCTTTGTACTGGCCGGTGCCATCATGGCCGAAGGCGGCATGTCACGAAGGCTGGTGGCCTTTGCCGGGGTGCTGGTGGGCTTCGTGCGCGGCGGGCTGTCACTGGTCAACATCGTGGCCTCGACCTTCTTCGGCGCCATCTCCGGCTCGTCCGTGGCCGACACCGCTTCGGTGGGCTCGGTGCTGATCCCGGAAATGGAACGCAACGGCTACCCTCGGGATTTCTCGACGGCCGTAACGGTGAGCGGCTCGGTGCAAGCCCTGCTGACGCCACCCAGCCACAACTCGGTGCTCTACTCGCTGGCCGCTGGCGGCACGGTATCGATCGCTTCGCTGTTCATGGCCGGGATCATGCCGGGCCTGTTGCTCAGCGCGGTGATGATGGGCCTGTGCATGATCTTCGCCCGCAAGCGCAACTACCCGAAAGGCGAAGTGATCCCGATGCGTCAGGCGCTGAAAATCGCCGGTGAAGCACTGTGGGGCATGATGGCGCTGGTCATCATTCTGGGCGGGATCCTGTCGGGCGTGTTCACCGCGACCGAATCGGCGTCCATCGCCGTGGTCTGGTCGTTCTTCGTGACCATGTTCATCTACCGCGACTACAAATGGCGCGACCTGCCCAAGCTGATGCACCGGGCGGCACGGACCATTTCCATCGTGATGATCCTGATCGGTTTCGCCGCCAGCTTCGGTTACATCCTGACGCTGATGGAAATCCCGATGAAGATCACGACAGCGTTCCTGACGCTGTCGGATAACCGTTACGTGATCCTGATGTGCATCAACGTGATGTTGCTGCTGCTCGGCACCATCATGGACATGGCACCGCTGATCCTGATCCTCACCCCGATCCTGCTGCCTGTCGTCGCCAGTGTCGGTGTCGACCCGGTTCACTTCGGCATGATCATGCTGGTCAACCTGGGTATCGGCCTGATCACACCGCCGGTGGGTGCAGTGCTGTTCGTGGGCGCCGCGGTGGGTAAAGTCACCATCGAAGCGACCGTGAAAGCCCTGCTGCCGTTCTACGCCGCACTGTTCATGGTGCTGATGCTGGTGACTTACGTCCCGGCTATCTCGCTGTGGCTGCCAGGCGCTGTGCTCTGAATCCTCGTGACTGACTGTCAGCCCTCGCGAGCTCTTGTTCGCGAGGGTCATGACAGCGCTGCTTTTTCCAGCCAAGGAGGCTGGTCCCGCATGTCCGCCCCTGCCCTGTTTCCCCGTCACATCGCCGTCCTGATACTGGCGCTGCTGGCCTGCTCGTTCGCCGGCAATCACATTGCCGCACGCATTGCCTTCGACCATGACACCGGCCTGCTGCTGGCGATTCTGTGTCGCTCCGGTGTCACCCTGCTGGTGCTCGTCAGTCTGGTGCTGCTGCAACGCGAACGGCTCAACCTGCCCGCCAGCACCTGGCGCTGGCAACTGCTGCTGGGCTTGCTGATCGCGACCCAGAGCTTCTGCATCTATTCGGCCGTGGCCCGGATTCCGGTTGCCTTGGCTCTGCTGGTGGTCAACGTCTCGCCGATCCTGCTGGCGCTGCTGACCTGGGCGCTGGGCGGTTCAGCCCCGACGCGCCGCGCGGCGGCCTTGATGGGCGTGATTCTGTTCGGTCTGGTTCTGGCGCTCGATGTGCCGCACCGTTTGTCCAACCCCGGCAGCAGCGAGCCCCAGTGGCTGGAAGGCATTGCCTACGCCTTTACCGCGGCGGTGGTGTTTGCCTTCGCGCTGTGGATCACCGACAACAAGCTGTCCAGCATGCGCGGCACCGTGCGCAGCATGCTGACCATGGTCGTGGTGTTCATCGCCGCTGCTGTGGCCGGTGCCAGCGGTCTGCTGCCCGGCGGCGTGGACCTGCCGACCAGCCGCATCGGCTGGACCGCGCTGGCCAGTCTGGTGTTGCTGTACGGCGTCGGTTTTTCACTGCTGTTCATCTGCATGGCGCGCCTGGACATCGCCCGCAATGCGCCGGTCATGAACATCGAACCGGTGGCGAGCCTGCTGTTTGGCTGGCTGATTCTGGATCAACTGCTCAGCAGCGGCCAGGTCATCGGTGGGTTGATCGTCGTCAGTGGCATCGTCCTGCTGACCTGGCGCCGCGCCACACCGCCTTCACCGCCAAAATCCGTCACTACCGAAGAGGCTCCGCACCATGCCCGCGAACGTTCTGACCCTTGAAGACGGCCTGACCCGGCTGACCCTGGCGCCCGAGACAGGCGGCAGCATCGTCAACTGGACAGTCCTGAGCAGCGGCCAGCCATTGCTGCGCCACAGCTCCGACGAAGCCCTGGCCGCTGGTACGCCTCGCAAACTGGCGCTGTACCCACTGGCGCCCTGGTCGAACCGGATCGGCGACGGCGGCTTCGACACACCCGACGGCTGGCTCGCCCTGTCGCCCAACAGCGTCAACGATGCGTTGCCCATTCACGGCAGCGCCTGGCAACAAGCCTGGGATGTCGTCGAGCAGACTGAAACTCATGTTTGCCTGCAACTCGACAGTCAGATTCCCTTCGCCTATCAGGCACGAGTCCGCTACACGCTGCTCGACGGCCGGTTGAGCATCGAGCTGAGCACCACACATCTGGACAGCCGTGCAGCCTGGCACGGACTGGGCCTGCACCCTTATCTGCCGCGCACGCCCGAGACACGTCTGCAGGCCAAGGCTTCGCAGGTCTGGCTGTGCGACGAGGCAGGCCTGCCCACCGAGCTGCAGGATCTGCCAGACGAATGGAATTTCCGGAACGGCAACAGCCTGCCGCACGCGAAGCTGGACAACGGTTTTACCGAATGGGACGGCCGCAGCGTCATCCGCCAGCCCGATCTGGGCTACGAGCTGCATTGCGAGGCCAGCGGCAGCGAATACTTTCTGGTCTTCTGCCCGCCGGGGCTGGACTTCTTCTGCTTTGAACCGGTCAGTCACCCGGTCAACGCCCATCACCTGCCGGGGCATCCAGGGTTGAAGCTGTTGCAGCGTGGAGAATCCATGACGCTGGGGTTCAGCCTGCTTTATCGGGCGCTTTAGCCTGTCGATTCATTCTATGACCAGCACCGACCGGCCACTCATCCTGACAAGACCGGCGGGGCTGGCACAGTCGCCGTCGATCATTGAATCGATGTCGCCCAGCACGAAGACAGTCACCGCCCTGGCCCCCTGGTAGCGGCCGTCCACGATGTATCCGGTCCCTACGACAACCGAGCCCTTATCCTCCACCTCCTGAAGCGCCGTGTTGAACACGTAAGTACTGGTCGTCCGGTCGTCCCAATTGATCACCCATGTAATGGGCGAAGCCAGATTGCGCAGCCGCGGGCAGGACAAATCCGCCTGAAATCTCTGCTCCGCCGAGGCGCTGAAACTCAGGTAAGAGGAAGGCGACTCACAAGGCCCCCAGTAGCTTTTGGTGGTGATATCAACCGGCTTACGGGTATTGGTCAGGCCCGGAGACCACTTGGCGATGTGCACGCCGTTCACGCAAGTGACCTGATTCTCCGGTTCAGCCTCAGCCCGCTCGGGCACGATGAGCAGGGTTGTGCCCACGCAGATCAAAACAACTGTGGCCAGACAAACCAGACCTGATAAAAACCGCTCGACAGTGAGAGGCATGATCGGCTCCGTGAACGTGATGATGTTCAGCTACCGGTGTATCAGCCTGCGTCGTCGGTTTCTACTGTAGGAAATGACAGGAGCCGGGATATACCATTGACATATCCCAAATAGAATTTACTCTGGATCATTCATTTCCAGCGAAGGAGATTCCTTACATGGAGCAATCAACAGTGTTCAAAAGTAATCGCAGCCAAGCCGTTCGGCTGCCTAAGGCGCTGGCGCTTCCAGACGATGTGAAACGCGTGGATGTTGTCGCTGTCGGCAGAACCCGCATCATTTCGCCAGCGGGTGAGACGTGGAACAGTTGGTTCGATGGCGACAGCGTCAGCGCCGACTTCATGACAGAGCGAGAGCAGCCCGCCGATCAGTTGCGTGAGTCGTTCTGATGTTGAAGTACATGCTCGATACGAATATCTGCATCTTCACAATCAAGAACAAACCACTTTCTGTACGTGAAGCGTTCAATCTTCATCACGGGCAGTTATGCATAAGCGCAATCACCTTGATGGAGCTAATCTACGGCGCTGAAAAATCATTGAGTCCTGAAAGAAACCTGGCCGTCGTCGAAGGATTTGCTGCGCGCCTGGAAGTACTTCCATACGATAGTAATGCTGCGGCTCATACCGGGATGATCAGGGCAGAGCTGGCCAGATCGGGCACACCTATTGGCCCTTACGACCAGATGATTGCAGGCCATGCCCGCTCTCTTGGGCTGGAAGTCATCACAAACAACCTGCGCGAATTCCGTCGCGTCGAAGGCTTGCGCGTAAACGACTGGGTCGCCTAGTACACCATTCACCGCAGATAACGCTATCTGCCCCGCCAGCCCTGATAAAAGTCCGTTCAATCCACCTTCTTTCCCCTGTGATCCGTTCCCGCTTCGCCTGCGTAACACACAGGCATACCGAACCAAAACCAGACAACGACGATCAGAAGGTGGATCATGAGCATAACTGCCAGTCTCAGGACCTTCTGTCACTTGTCCACCCCATCCAGCGATTCGCCGATAACCCGACTTTGGATCAATGAAGTCAATGCCGTGGCCCGCCAGCAGGACCGCGATAGCTTCATGCGCATTTACGATCACTTCGCGCCGCGGTTGTTGCGCTATCTCACGGGACTGAATGTGCCGGAAGGTCAGGCCGAGGAGCTGGTGCAGGAGGTGCTGCTCAGGTTGTGGCACAAGGCCGATACGTTTGACCCGAGCAAGGCGAGTCTGGGCACCTGGCTGTTCCGGATCGCGCGCAACCTGTACATCGACAGCGTGCGCAAGGACCGCGGCTGGGTGCAGGTACAGAATTCGCTGGAACAACTTGAACGCCTGGAAGCACCACAGGACCGAACGCTCGATTACAGCCAGCGTCAGGAGCAACAACTGGCTTCGGCCATACAGAACCTGCCGACTGATCAAGCCAAGGTGCTACGCATGTCTTATTTCGAGGCGCTCAGCCATCGCGAAATCTCCGAACGTCTCGGCATGCCGCTGGGCACCGTCAAGTCCTGCCTGCGGCTGGCTTTCCAGAAGCTGCGCTCCCGGATCGAGGAGTCCTGATGAACAGCTTAAGACACCCGGATGATTCGACATTGATCAGCTACGCCGCGGGCGCGCTGGCACAAAGCATCGCGCTGGTCACGGCCGCGCATCTGGAGCGTTGTCCGGTCTGCCGGGCAAGGTTGAGGGAGGCCGAACAGATCGGCGGCGTGCTGATGCAGCAGCACAGCAGCACCGTGGTGCCGTTGCGTGGACGCGCCGCGATGCTTGAAAGGCTGAATGAGCCGGCTTCGCGCCAGAGCCCGGCGATCAACCCATTGCTGGCCTCCAATGAAGACCCCGACTTGATGCCCGCGTGCCTGCAGGCGCATTTCGGCCAGTACCTGAGTCAGTTGAAGTGGAAAACGCTCGCACCCGGCGTGCAGCGCGTGCGGGCCGAAGGTATCGCGCAGGGCACCCTCATGCTGCTCAAAAGCGCGCCCGGCGTCAGCATGCCGATGCACAGTCACAGCGGCAGTGAAATGACCATGGTCCTCAGGGGTTCATTCCACGACGAAATGGGCGATTTCAAGGCAGGCGACATTGCCGATCTGGACAGTGACGTCCATCACCAGCCTGTCGCCGATGGAGAATGCATCTGCCTGCTGGCCACCGATTCGCCGCTGCGCTTTCACGGCCTGTTTGCGCGCATCATGCAGCCGTTCATCGGCATCTGACCGAACGGCTGCAACGCACCTGTCAGCGCTGAATGCCGACACCCAGCGAGGCCAGCGCGTCCCAGTAGCCTGGGTACGTCTTGCCGACACAGTCCGGATCCAGAATGCGGATACCGGCGATCTTCAGACCCGCCAACGCAAAGCACATCGCAATGCGATGGTCGGCGTGGGTGTCGATCAAGGCGTCGACCGTCGTGCCCTCCAGTGCCGGATTGGCGTTTACCACCAGATCATCGCCCTCCTCGACCGCCAGCCCCGGCGCAATCGCGCACAGGCCGTGGGACAGCGCCGAAATGCGGTCGCACTCTTTCACACGCAAGTTGGCAATGCCGACGAAACGCACAGGCTGATTATTAAACGCGGCCAGCACGGCCAGGGTCGGGATGGCGTCCTGCATCTGCGAGCCGTCGATCACCGCCGGCATATTCGGGAAACTGGCGATGATGTGGCTGGCCAGTGCGTCAGGCTGAGTGAATGCGTCGGTGGCGACACCCAGATCGATATTGCCCTGAGTCAGCGCCTGAGCGGCCCACAGGTAGGTCGCAGCGGACGCGTCCGGCTCGATGTGGAAATCCGTGGCGCGGTAGCCGGTCGCCGAGACTTTCCAGGCGGCGTCGCCAATGGCCTGAACCTCGGCACCGAACGCCTGCATCGCCGCGAGGGTCAGGTCGACGTAACCGCGTGCGCCGATCTCGCTGCCGGTCAGGGCGACTTCCAGCGGCCCCTTGCCGCAGGCACCGGCCATCAGCAACGCCGACACATATTGGCTGGACAGATTGCCGTCGATCTCGATGCGCCCGGCGGCCAGACCGCCCTTGCCCTTGATGGCGACCGGCGGGCAGCCGGTAGGAGCGCTGACTTCAACGCCCATGCGCTGCAAGGCGTCGACCAGCGGGCCGATCGGGCGCTTGCGCATGTACTCGTCGCCATCAACCACGAAGTCGCCTTCGAAATTGGCCAGCGCTGCGGTCAGAAAGCGCGTCGCGGTTCCGGCGTTGCCCAGGAACAGCGCCTGCTGCGGCGCCTGCCAGTGACCTGAACTGGTGACCACGAAGGTGCTGTCATCCGGTTCATCGACCTGCACGCCCATCAGACGCAGGGCTTCGGACATCACGCGGGTGTCGTCACTTTTCAGCGCGCCGGTCAGGCGGCTGGTGCCTTTGGCCAGACCTGCCAGCAGCAGGGCGCGGTTGGTGATGGACTTGGAACCGGGCGGGCTGACACGCCCGACCAGCGGGCGCTCGACAGGCAAAACAGTGAGAGTGGCTTGAGATCGCATGATGTCCCTGAGCGTCAGCGGAAAAATGGCGATCCTAGCACGAGCAAGGTGCCGCGTTCATGGGTGAACGCAGGCCTTTTGGCAAGAACACAGCCTCAGCCCTGGTCGCCAGACAGCTTCTGCAGCTGAGCATTGACCGCCTGCAACTGATGACGGTTGGTGGCTACGTCGGTGACATCGTAGATCACCAGACACACATGGCTGATTTCGCCCGTGGTCGAGCGCAGCGGGAACAGGGTGGTGTTCTGGTACATGAACTCTTCCTGCCCGGTGATGGGCTGGTAGTTCTTGAAGCGCACCAGATAAGGCCGCTGCTCCCAGATCGTGAAGGCTGGCGTGCCCAGCGTCACGACGTTGTCGATTTTCTTGCTGAACCATGGCTGGTTTACGTCGGGGAACAGTTCGAAGAAGGTCTTGCCGATGGCCACGTAAGGCACCACGCCCGAACGGTTCTCCATGAAGGTGTTCCAGACCGACACCTGATAATTCAGGTCGAGCACCACGATGCCCACGTCGATGTTTTGCGTGACGGCCAGCAACCAATGCAGCTCGTTGATTTCGATAGCGTTGCTCATGGGGTCAGCTCATCAGGTAGGCGAGTTTTTTGGTCAGCAGATCGACCGAGTCTTCGGTGAACAGCATCAGCAGATCAAAATGAATGTTGTGGCCTTCGACGCTGTAGCTGATCTCCACCGCCAGAGTCTTTTTCCAGCGCTGGCTGTTGATGCGGATCAACTCGTCGATGCCGCCCTGGGCACCCAGCAATTGCGGATGGCCTTGCGAGAAGGCGATATCGATCTGCTCGGCAATCCCGCTCAGGCAGGCACCGATCAGAATGGTGGACAGGTCCAGCAGCATTTCCATGTCGGAAGAGTCGGGCGAGTTGCCGCCCATCAGCTTCGACACGCCGGAAATTTCCGAGTCGTGGAAGATCAACAGCGCTTCGCCGGCGATGCCGCCACCGATGTAGCCCTGACAGACTGCAGTCAGGCGCTGATCACTGTGCGCATCGGCGAGCGCCATGTGCAACTCGCCCACTTCGAGCATGTTCACGTTCGGCACCGGCAACTGCACAAACACACCCAGCACCTTGGCCAGCAATGCAGCGGCTCGGCCCATCGCGACGTTGACGGTTTCGCGGAATGCATCCTGAAAACTGATGACGCCCTGCCCCGCCGTGTGCTGCGCGGCAACAGCGGCAGGCAGCGCCGAAGGTTTGCCCAGCAGGCCAAGGCGTTCGAGCGTGCTTTTGAGTTCGTCCGGGTCAGCCGGCTTTTTCAGGAAGGCCAGCGCGCCCAGTTCCATGACACGGCGTACGGCCTCGTCCTGCACGTCTCCGGAGACCACGATGACCTTGGCGTCCAGGTGCTCTTCACGAATCGCCGCCAGCGTCTGATAACCGTCCATGACCGGCATGGTCAGGTCCAGCAGCACGACCTTGCCCAACCCGCTGCGGATCGCCTCCAGGCCTTCCTGACCTTGGGTCGCCATCGTTACCGACACATCCCAGTCGGCAGGCAAGGCCCGCATCAACTGCTTTCGCGCCATGTTGGAGTCGTCGCATATCAATAGCGCAAGAGTGGACATCGTGTAGTTCTCACTGCAAAAAATCAGGCTGCCAGAGGCAGATAGCATGGGTACGGCAACAGGGCTAAAACGACTACAGATCAACTGGCTGCAAGACTTATGTCATGATAGATATCATATAGACATCACTCCCGCCACATCTCGACGTGACACGTTGTCATACTAGAAGAGTTTCATAAGCCGTCACGTACAATCGTTATCAGGATTGGCCTGCCGCCAGTATTTTTTTCTGGATGCCTGTCACTTCGGCCGGAATGGTCCTATGATCAAATGATAGATTTACAAATAATCATTCGATAGTAGAGGTGAATCATGTCTCTCGCCATACGCGACTATCATCCGGCAATGATCCAGAAGCAGGATTTCTGGCAAAAGCTGGGCATTCCGCCGCGCGGCGACAGCCTGTACAAGGCGCTGCGCAATGGACTGCCCTATGAAATCTTCGAACGTCTGGCGCAATACACCGACCTCAACCGCTCGACCCTGGCCGAGCATCTGGGCATTGCGCCTGCGACGTTGCAACGTCGGTTGAAGGTGCGGCAGTTCAATTCAGAAGAAAGTGATCGTCTGTTTCGCCTGGCGGCGGTGTACAAGGCGACGCTGGATCTGTTCGAGGACGATACCGAAGCCACTCGCCTCTGGCTGGCCAACCCGGTCCATGGACTGGGCAATCGTCGCCCTCTGGAAATGCTCGCAACGTCTGCCGAAGCCCAGGCCGTGCTCGACCTGATCGGTCGCCTGGAACACGGGGTCGTGGCTTGATTCCGGTCTATCGTCTGGTCAAGCGCAAATGGCTGGCCCAGGCATTCGACGGCGAAGGCGCAAAACTCTATGGAGGGCGCTGGAACAGCAAGGGCAATGCCTGCGTGTATTGCGCGGGCAGCGAATCACTGGCGTTGCTGGAAGTGCTGGTTCACTTGGGCAATGCCGCAGTTGCACAGCATTACGCAATGCTTGAACTGCAGATCGCTGAAGAACACATCCTCAATGCACGCCTCGACACCCTGCCGCCCGACTGGCGCGTGGAACCGGCGCCACCCGCTACCGCGTCGTTCGGCGATGCCTGGCTGGCGTCCAGTGACAGCCTGGCGCTGGCAGTGCCCAGCGTGATCATTCCGCGAGAATCCAACTACCTGCTCAACGTGCGGCATCCGGCGTTCGCAACCGTCGTGGCGACCGCGCGGGACCTGGATTTTGCAGTGGATGCGCGTTTGGGTCGAATCACGACCTGACGAAGGCAGGCGCGGTCTGACAGCAAACAGCGACTGCGCCGACTCTTATCAAACAACCTGCAACCCACTGAAGAAACTGGATTTTGTGGGAGCGGACCGGGCGGCGTTCCGTTTGTCCGCGAATGCTGTAGTTCAGCCGATGAATATTCGTCGGATGTACAGGCCTATTCGCGGACAAGTCCGCTCCCACCAAGTTTGCTGCGCGACAGCGCTACGTCGAAGACGTGGTGGCGCCTCCCACAGTCCGATATCAGCTGCGCGACAGCGTGATGTCGGAGACACGTGCCTCTCTCTTATCCAGCAAACCTCACTCAGTAACAGGCAGCGGCATATTCTTCGGCCACAGCAGCCAGATATTGCCCTTCTGCTTCATGTCACCGGCCAGCTTGCCTGCTTCTTCACCCGTTCCCCAGAACAGGTCGGCGCGCACTTCGCCCGCAATGGCACCGCCAGTGTCCTGAGCCGCCACCGGCCGCACGATGCTGCTGCCGTCAGGTCGTGTGGTCGACAGCCACAACAGACTGCCCAGTGGAATCACCTTGCGATCGATCGCCACGCTGTAGCCCGCCGTCAGCGGCACATTGAGCGAACCGCGCGGGCCTTCGTTGCTGTCAGGATTACGGCCGAAGAACACGTAGCTGGGGTTGCTCGCCAGGAGCTCGGGAACGCGCTGGGGATTGGCCTTGGCCCAACCGGAGATGGCGCCCATGGTGACCTCCTCCTTCTTCAACTGGCCCTGCTCGACCAGCCAGCGTCCAATGGCCCGATACGGCCGACCGTTCTGATCGGCGTAAGCCAGACGCACTTGCGAGCCATCGTCCAGACGCACACGTCCCGAGCCCTGGATCTGCAGAAACTGCAGGTCCATCGGATCAGTCAGCCAGGCGACAACCGGCGCATTCAGGCCCTTGGCACCAATGGTGGCGGCATCGTCATAAGGCTTGAGTACCCGGCCTTCCAGACGACCGCGCAGGCGCTTGCCCTTGAGTTCGGGATAGATACTGTCCAGATTGACCACGATCAGATCGTCCGGGACGCCATACACCGGCACCTTCGCCGCTTCAGTCTGAGTCAGGCTGCCGGGATAGACCGGCTCGTAATAACCCGTGATCAAACCGTCGGCGCTGCCGTTATCAGCCCGCAGGCTGTAGACCTGCAACTGGTCGTGCAGAAATGTCTGGATCTGCTCGACACTCGGCACCGGCTCCAGACCGGCTGCGGCCGCACAGGTCGGCCCCCAGACGGCGTCGGCTTTCAAGCGGGTGCATGCGCTGCGCCATGAGGTGAAACCGGCCTGCAGATCAGCATCGGACACTGCGGGCAGCGCTTCCCAACCGGCCTGAGCATACGTGGTGTGAGGCGGTTTCGGCGCAGTGGTCGGCTTGTCGGACTTGTCACACGCAGCCAGCATCACCGCCAGCGGCAGGACCAGCGCCAGGCGCCGGTGCCAGGGTTTGAAAGAGAACGTCATCAGCGCGAATCCTTGTACAGCCGCATCAGGCTTGAGTTGAAAAAACGCCATTGTGGCCCAGGCGGGCGCTGTGACCTAGAGCCTGATGGACAGTTATACGAATCCTTCATCTCATAGGTTGTGTAGATGATTGCCATTGCCAACGGTGATTTCCGCTGACGATCCGCACTTTCTAGAATGAATCCAACTTTTGAATACATCCGACCTTTGAGGACTGATATGCGTATTGAAATCGGCATCAACGAGCAGGACCGCCAACAGATCGTCGACGGCCTGTCGCACCTGCTTTCCGACACCTATGTGCTGTACCTGAAAACCCACAACTTCCACTGGAACGTCACCGGCCCGATGTTCCGCACCCTGCACCTGCTGTTCGAAGAGCAGTACACCGAACTGGCGACCGCAGTGGATTCCATTGCCGAACGTATCCGCGCACTGGGCTTTCCGGCTCCAGGCACCTATTCGACCTACGCTCGTTTGTCGTCGATCAAGGAAGAACCGGGCGTGCCTGATGCTGCCGAGATGATCAGGCAGTTGGTGGAAGGTCAGGAAGCCGTGGTCCGCACCGCACGCGGTCTGTTTCCGCTATTGGAAAAAGTCAGCGACGAACCCACCGCCGACCTGCTGACACAGCGGATGCAGGTGCATGAAAAGGCTGCGTGGATGTTGCGTACGTTGCTGGAAGGGAATTGATGACTGAGCGTCTGGCACCCGCCCATTGAGCGAATGCCAGACGCTTTTTTGCCGTACTTCCCACGTTGCATGACTTCACGGCTGGCCGGGATGCGGCTCAGGGTAGTCACGACCTATCTCCAGAGGACTGGCGTAAGGGCTGTCCCATAGCTGACGGTGCAACGCGCCTATCCTGCTGGCCATGCTGCTGTCGTGCATCACCACTTCCAGATTTCGCGAGTTATCGAGATAGCCGCCGAGCCAGTTACTGGTTCCCACCCAGGCGATCTGATCATCGATGTCCATGGTCTTGCTGTGGATCACCCTCGCATAGGGAATGAAGCCTTGCGCGGCGACCGGCAGCGTCACGACTCGCACCTGCACGTTCGGCACCAGTGCCAGGCTCTTCAGGTACGCGACCTCCGGCATGCCGGTGTTCCAGTCCGAAACCATCAGTTTGATCGAGACGCCTCGCGCTGCAGCGCTGCGGATAGCGTTGTCGATCACAGCGTAATACGGCCGAGCCTTGTCCGGCCCGTATGACAAGGGCGCGTAGTCCAGCAGTTGCACACGCACCTCTCGCCTTGCTGCTGCCAGCAGACGCGGAAGCTCGAGCTGCGAATCGATAACCCCCGGCGGATTGTAGCGTTGCGGGCTGGCAACCAGATAATTGCCGACAGCCGAGGCAGCGGGTCCCGGTTCTGGTATCGGCGCAGGCTTACCTTCGGCGAGAGCCGCCTGGGCGCGCCAGTCCTGATCGAATATGGCCTGCACCTGCCGCACTACACCCGGCTCATCTATTCGCAGACCGGTTTCATGAATGTGTTCGAGCGAGCGCCAGTCGAAGTTTTGACTGCCTATGAACGCCTGTTGGCCGTCCACGACAAAAAACTTGGCGTGGATGATGCCGCTACCGGTCAGTCTGGCGTACGGCAGAACCTGCAGCGTGAGGTTTGGAATGCTGCGCAACCGCTCAAGCGTATTTGGATCTGAAAGCTTCAGACCTTTCTCCTCGAGAAGAAAGCGTATCTGCACCCCACGCTGACCGGCAGCGCCAAGGCTTTCAATCACCTTATCCATGACTGAGCCAGCTTGATCGGCAACATAGAACTGCTCGATGTCGATGCGCTCCCGGGCACCATCGAACAGCTCGCGCCAGACTTCGCCGGGCGCTCGCAGATCAGGGGTCTGAAGATCGGTGCCGACCGGAACGGTATGGACCAGCTCGAAGCCCTGGATAGCAAACCCGGCATGAGCAACCGAACTCATTAACCAGAACGCGACAGTCAGACCGAACTGACGCAAAGGCATACAGCTAAACGAAAGATTGGAAACCATGGGAATCTCGTCGCAGAGACCAGATGCACCGACGCGCGTCACAGACATGCGTCGGGTGCCGATCAGGCCGTCCGGAAGTTCAATGGGGCTGCAGTGACCGGATGCACCGTTTCGTCCTGAACCCGCGCACCACTGGAGGCACGGATCAGCAGAATTTTGAGCTGATCGTTGATGCGCTCAAGGCTGTTCTGGAAGAAGTTGTGAAAGACCACGCAGAAAAGCGCAATGGCAATGCCCAGTCCTGTGGCGTAAAGGGCCGTACCGATACCGGCAGAAATCTGCCCAGGGTCCGACACACCGGCGCTGGCCAGAGCCTTGAACGTGTCGATGATCCCCAGAATGGTTCCCAGAAGCCCCAGCAATGGGGCCGCCGTGGTAATGGTTTCAATGAGCCACAGGCTGCGGGACAGCGGTGCACGGGTGCTCAGGTACTGGGTTTCGATGACATCATCCAGATCCCTGCGAGACCCCTGCGCACTTTTCTGCGCCAGAACCGGAAGGACCATTTCCAGCGGCAGACCGGGCCTGCGCGTCAGCGCTTCGGGCAAGTCTTTTTCAC
Source organism: Pseudomonas sp. fls2-241-TYG-175 (assembly GCF_030209155.1). NCBI lineage: Bacteria > Pseudomonadati > Pseudomonadota > Gammaproteobacteria > Pseudomonadales > Pseudomonadaceae > Pseudomonas > Pseudomonas sp. fls2-241-TYG-175. Next base: position 137,111 of record NZ_JARVSO010000020.1, read on the forward strand.
CGTGCACGGATGTGCTGAGCGCCGCCCGCAGATCGCGAGCCTGACGGCGTACATAGGCAAAGTAGATACCTCGCTCGATGGCGACGAAAATCGCTATCGCGATAGCGGCGTACATCACATAAAACGTGATGTCGTGAAGCTGATTCATATCCATGACGCAGACCTCGGATCAGTGACAGTTAAAAGTTGGCTTCGAGAGAGACGGTAACCGTACGCTCGACACCGACGATGTAAGCCGGGTCGCCATCGCGGAAACCGCTGTAGGTCGCCGCGTTGGTCTTGGTGGTGTACACGCCGTCCAGGTATTCCTTGTCGAACAGGTTGTCGACGTTCAGGCGCAAGGTCGCGTCCTTGACGATTTTCTTGTCCACGGGCAGGTAGATACCGGCGCCAAGGTTGAAGATGGCGCGCCCGGGAATGCTTTCGTCGTTGGTCAGGTCACCATAAAGCTTGCTGGTGAGCTTGCCGCCGAAGGTGCCGTAGTAGCTGCCGTCGTCATAACCGATGTTGGCCGCCAGCATGTTCTTCGGCACGTTGGCGAACTGCTTGCCGCTGGTCGGCAGCTCGATGGCTGCGCCGTTATTGAACACCGTCAGGTCATCTTTCTGTTTGGCGCGGGTGTAGGTGTAAGAGGTGTAGTAATTGAAGTGATGGGGCAGCAGACCGCTCCACTCCAGTTCCAGACCGCTGTTGTCCACTGCACCGGCGTTGATGTCTGCAAAATCACCGTTGATATCTTTGGATGACACTTGCCGATCCTTGAACTGCATGTAGAACAGGGTCGCCGCCAGCGTCATGTCCTGATCGGTAAAGCGCCAGCCCAGCTCATGGTTCCAGCTGGTTTCCGGCTTGCTGTTGATAGAGCCGGCGCCCTGGTCGTAAAGCACGTAGTTCTGCGGCACCCGCATGTTGCGCGACAGGCTGTAGAACAACTGATCGCGCTCATCCAGTTGGTACTTGAGGCCGACGTTGGGCAACAGCTTGTTGTAGGTCTGGTCACGTTTTTCGGGACGTTCTGTCAGGCTGCCGTGGTTATCCCCTTCGCGCTCGACATTCATGTACGCCAGACCGCCAATCAGGGTCCAGTCCGGAGCGAAGTACCAGGTGTCCTGCGCCCAGACTTTCTGCGCGGGCGTCACGGTGTAACGGTCACGACCCTGAACCTCGTTGCCGTTGGCATCGACCACGTAGTCCGAATCAGGCCAGATGCTCTGCGGTTTGCCGTTGCTCTTCAAGCGAATGAATGGCTGGGTCTGCAACTGACGCGCGCGCTCATACCAATAGCCGACCTGCACACTATGCTCGTCGTTGACATCCCAGTTCAGCTTGGTGGTGATGCCCGGACGCCAGGTTTGTGTACGTGACGGCCGGTAGTAAACGCCAGTAGTCGACGAACCGTCTGCGTTGTAAGCGGCGGCCGTCGGCAGGTTGCTCAGGTCGAACACGCCCCCCTGGTTGGAGCCACGATTGAGCGGGAAGGATGAGCTTGCTACGCCGCTGCCATTGCCCCAGAAATAATACGGAATGACCGACAGCGACAGGTTGTCGGCGAGCTTGAATTGGGTATTGAGCACACCGGTGAACGTCTGGAACGGGTTCTGCGCCAACTCGTAATAGCTGGACAGTTTGCCGTTGCTGCCCAAGGCCGGCGTGGACGGGTACGGATCGAACTTGCGTCCGCCTTGCTGAAACTGGCCCTTGGTGAGCTGGCTGTAACTGTTGTTGTCCTGCTCGTGGTACTTGAGGATCAGGTTGGCGGTGTTGCCTGAACCCATGTCGAAAAAGCTGTTCCATTCAACCTTGTCGGCACGCACTGCGCCGTCGCCACGCCACTTCTCGCCTTCGGTGTGCGACAGCGAAAGCCAGTTGCTCAGCCCGTTGACCTCACCGGTATTCAGTCTGGCGAAGGTCTTATAGGTGCCATTGCTGCCTGCCACCTGTTTGACGAACGCTCCGGTTTCCTTGGTAGGTCGAATCGTCACAATGCCTATATTGCCGCCACTGGAACCGATGTGCGGACCGTCACTCTCGGCAGAGCCTTGGGTGACGAAAATCTGGTCGATGTTTTCAGGGTCGCCCAGCAGGTTGGAATACAGCGCGTAGTTGCCGGAGTCATTGATCGGCATGCCGTCGACCGACATGCCGACCTGATCGGAGTTGAGACCGCGCATGGTGAAACGGAAACCGGACAGGCCCGTGGCGTCTTCGCTGGAGATGTTCAGGCCAGGGGTGTATTTGAGCTTGTCGATCGCATTGCCTGTCGCAGTCTGCTTGTCGAGCGCTTCCTTGGTCACCGTGGAGCGCGCCTTGATACTGTCCTCCTGGACCATGTAACCGCCGCCTGAAGTTGCCTTGCCTTGCACGCCGATGGTGCCGACGTCGCTGCTGGTGTCAGCCATGACCATACCGTGGCTCATGCCGGCGGCGACCAAAGCAAGGTGAATTCTGGAAAACCTCATCACGTTGTTCCTTGTCAGTACTACTGCACGCTGTAGTTGAAGGTAGCGGTGAAGCGCTGCTCGCTGCGTCCGCCGAAGGCTTGCTCGGGAAATGGCTTGACCTGTTTGATACGTCGAAGACTGCTGGTCGCCGCTCGGTTCAGCAGCATGCTGGAGGCCTGACTCTGAATTCCGGAGTCCAGCACTCGCCCCTGACGGTCAACCAGCAGCCAGACGATCACCTCGCCACTCGGACGCTCCAGCGATGCCTGGCGTCCGGTGGGGTACTGTTTGTAGCCGTCCAGCTCGTTGCGTAATCCCTTGAGGTAGCCGCCCTCAAGCCCCTGCGTGTCGACTTTGGGCGGTGCGGGAGGCGCGGGAGGCGCTACCGGAGCAACAGGCGCGCTGACCACAGGCTGACGAGGTGCAGGAACCGGCTCAGCGGGCTTGGCCACTGCTGGAGCAGGTTTGGGTCGAGGCTTGGGTTCTGGCTTCGGTTTCGGCTCGGGTTTAGGCACCGGTTTTGGCGGCGGAGGCGGCGGCTCGGCCTCTTCGCTATCAACCACAGGCACGGGTGGCGGTGGCGGTTCATCAGGCTGAACCGGCTCAACCGGCTGAGTCTCTGGCGGGATGACTGGCTCCGGCGCAGGTGGCTCTGGCTCGACCAGTGCCAGCTCCACAGCCGACTCGTCGTAAACCGGCTCCATTTTCAATGGCCGGGTCTGCATTCCCATCACGATCGCGATGAGGGCCAGCAATGCAGGCAGACCGCCGAGCCATTGCCGTATGCGAAACAGGACATACATATCAGGATTTACGCGTGGCGATGGAGACGGACGTAAAGCCACCCAGGCGCAGGGTATCCATGATCTCGACCAGCCGCGCCACTTCAACGCCCTTGTCGCTGTTAACGATGATCGTGGTTTTGGTGTCGGGCTTTTCCAGTGCTTTCAAGGCGGGCACCAGGGCGTCAACCGTTGTGGCCTTGCCATCGAGCTGCAGCTCGCCATTGAGGCCCAGGGTGAGAATCGACTTGTTCTGCGGTTTGAGCTGTTGAGAACTGCTGGCACTGGGTAGCTGAGTCTTCATCCCCAATGCCGGGATGACATTCAAGCTCACCAGCACGAAAAACACCAACAGGAACATCATCACGTCGATCATCGGGATCAGCTCGATGTGTGCCTTGCGCTTCTTGGGTTCGTCCCACGTTCTCATGCTGTCTTCCGCCTCTGTCAGAGGCCGAGAATCTAGCAACGGAATATGTCCGATCGGTTAGTTTTTGATGACCATTGCATGGCTCTGAATCGCAGTTTTCGTGACACTTGAAGGGTTCTTGCGCCTGTCACGAAATCGACATGCAAGCGCTGCACATTCGGGCGTTCCCTTCGACGGATTTCTCAGATGAGCTCCGAGCTGCCCAGTATTCAGACCTCGCGCCTGTTGCTCGCCCCGCTTAGACCCGAACAGGCGACAACGCTGGCACATCTGGCCGATGATCCTGTGATTGCCGCCATGACCGGCATGTTGCCCTCCCCTTACACGCTTGCACATGCCACCGCCTTCATCGCAGAAGGCGCTGAGCAATTCGCCAATCACAAGGCGTTATGTCTGGGGGTACATCTGGGAACCGAAGAGTTGATCGGTGTCGTCTCCATGCGGCTGGCCATGCCACATCGCAGCGCCTGGCTGGGCTACTGGACCGGTGCTCCCTACCGCAACAAAGGCTACATGCGTGAAGCCGCGCAAGGTTTGCTGGACCATGGATTCAACGTCATGAACCTCAATCGCATCGCGGGTCAGTGCTTCAGCGACAACCTGGCCAGCGCCAAAGTGTTACAGGCATGCGGATTGGCTTATGAAGGCCAGATGAAGGAAGTGTTCCTGAAAAACGGCGTGTTCAAGGACATGCTGCTTTTCGGGCTGTTGCGTTCGCAATATGAATCGCTGGAGCCGCGTCATGACTGATTTCGATCCGGATCGTCGTCGCATCATTACGGGTGTATCCGGCGCTGTCCTGCTGTCAATCCTCAGCCCGTTTGCTCGCAGTGCAGGTGTTGATTATCCATTCACTCTGGGCGTAGCGTCCGGAGACCCGCTGCCGGACGGCTTCGTGATCTGGACCCGCCTGGCACCACAAGTGACGACGGCCATGGGTGACGGCGGTCTGGACAAACCGGTGGCGGTACGTTGGAAAGTCGCCAGCGATGCAGCGATGACCCGGGTGGTACGCACCGGACAGACCATGGCCCAGCCGCGCTTTGCGCATTCGGTGCATGTGGAAGTAAGCGGCCTGCAGCCAGGACGTCCTTATTGGTATCAGTTCGAAAGCCTTGGCGCACAAAGCACGACAGGCCAGGCCTGTACGTTACCGCCATTGTCCGCCATGCCGACGGCCCGGTTTGGATTCGTCTCCTGCTCACACTGGGAAGCCGGCTACTTCAGCGCCTACAGGCATCTGGCCAACGAGCGGCCGGACCTGGTGTTTTTCCTGGGTGACTACATCTACGAATCCGGGATATCCCCGCAAAAAAACAGCCTTCCACGGCACCATGTCACGTCCGAGCCGATGGATCTGGCCGGTTATCGAAACCGCTATGCGCAGTACAAGACCGACCCGGACCTGCAGGCGCTGCATGCCTGCGCCCCGAGCATTGCGACCTGGGATGATCACGAAGTACAAAATGACTACGCAGCCCAATGGTCGCAGGACCCCAACGTCTCGACAGAGAGCTTCCTGCGTCGTAGGGCCGCTGCCTATCAGGCGTTTTACGAACACATGCCCTTGCGCGCCAGCAGCCTGCCAAAAGGCGCCGACATGCGTATTTACCGTCATATCGACTACGGGCGTCTGGCGCGCTTTCACGTACTGGACGGTCGCCAGTACCGCTCCGAACAGCCTTGCATCCAGGCCAACGGCAGCCATAGAGGTCGTGTCGTAAGTAATGACTGCCCGGACCTGCGCGATCCGAAACGCACCATGCTTGGATGGGAACAGGAAGCCTGGCTGGACCACAGTTTTGCCCGCTCTGCGGGGCAATGGAACGTCATCGCGCAGGACTTGCTGGTCGCCCCCCTGACGCAACGCAACCCGGATACGCAGGCACTGGGACGCTGGACCGACGGCTGGGATGGCTACATCGCGACACGGGAGCGAATGCTCGCGTCTCTGGAACGTCACAAGACTCGTAACCCGGTGTTCTGGGGCGGAGATATCCACTCATTCTGGACCACCGACCTGCACGCCGACGCCAACAACCCGGACTCCAGGATCGTCGCCACCGAATTCGTCGGCACTTCGGTCACCTCCAGCGGACCTCCGTTTGACGCTTTCAACTCTATTCTCGGACTTAATCCGCACATAAAGTTTTTTGACAGTCGTCAACGCGGCTATGTGTCAGTGGAGCTCAGCGAACAACAAATGCTGACCCGTTTCCAGATCGTTTCCGACGTACTCAACCCTGCTGCAACCGTCTCCACGCTCAAGCGCTTCGTGATAGAAGCAGGCAAGACTGGCGCGACGCAGGATTAGGGTTGATTGTTTCCTGCCTGTGAGCGCTGTCCAGGGGCGCGCCAATTACTTCAACTGATTGGCAAACCGCCCCACCGCACCCACCACCTGTTTCGCACCTTCCTGAATCTCGATAATCACCGAGCCTGCCTCGTTGGCCAGCATCAGGCCCTGCTCTGCCTGGCTGCGACTATTGGCCATGCCGCGTACGGCTTCGTCGGCCAGCGCCTGGTTCTGTTGCACGACGCTGACGATCTCTTCGGTTGCGGCGCTGGTACGGCCGGCCAGTTGCCTGACTTCGTCCGCCACCACCGCAAAGCCACGGCCCTGCTCGCCGGCGCGGGCGGCTTCGATGGCAGCGTTGAGGGCTAGCAGGTTGGTTTGCTGGGCGATGCCGCCGATGGTCTGCACGATAGAGCTGATCAGCAGCGATTGCTTGCCCAGTGCCTCGATGCCTGACGACGCCGATTCCATCTCCTGGGAGATTTTGCGCATGGTCTGCACGGTGTTCTGCACCACCTCTGCGCCGCGCTGGGCGCTGACATCGGTCTGCTGGGAAATCTCGAAGGCCACACTCGCTGCCTGGCTGACGTCTTCTTCACGCGAGACCTGATCGGTCACCACGGTTGCGAACTTGACGACCTTGTAGAGCTTGCCCTGAGCATCGTGAACAGGGTTGTAGGTCGCTTCCAGCCAGACATCACGGCCACTGCTGTCGACACGCTTGAACCGGCTGGCCACGAATTCGCCGCGGTTCAACGTCGCCCAGAAATCCTTGTACGACGCCTGACTCACTTCGTGCGGATCGCAGAACAGGCTGTGATGCTTGCCCTTGATCTGCGCCAGGTTGTAGCCCATGCCGCGCAGGAACTGATCGTTGGCTGTCAAAACGTGGCCGCTCAGGTCGAACTCGATCACCGCCGTGGAGCGCAGCAACGCCTGAATGAACGCCGAGTTCTCGGCTGCGGTTTCAACGGTCTGGGTAATGTCAGAGCCGTAGCACTGCAGGTGCATCAGCTTCCCGCTGTCATCCAGAACCGGCTGCCACATGGCGCGAATCCACGCCAGGCTGCCATCGGCACGCAGAAAGCGGTAGTTGTCGATGACCGACTCGCCCTTCTGAACCGCCGCCTTTAGGTTGCGGTAGCAGTCGAGTTGCTTGACGTAGGGTGGCACCAGATCATCCAGATTCCTGCCAAGCAGTTGATCGGCGCTATAGCCGAGCATTCTGAGGAAATTGTCATTGGCATGAGCAATGCGATTGCTGGCGTCCAGAGTCAACCCCACCATGCGCGCGTCGATACCTTTCTGCATCTGCCGATAAACGGACAACTCGGCCTGCTGTGCCTGTAATTCCTTTTTCAAGCGGGTATTGAACATGACTGCACCGTTCGTGTGGGTTGTACGACGTTATCGGCACAAGCGTAGTCGGGATTAGTACGCTTTGTCTGAAATGCGAAGCAGCTTCAGATCCCGGCAAATTTTCACGACTCGGGCTAACCTGTACTGGCATGGCCGTGATGGCCACCGGGCTAGGCGCGTCGTATCCAAGCCTTTCACCCTGAAACTCCCCCTCGCTTGAAGCGCAGGCAACCTCGAAAGCGTCGGGATACACGTTCCTTGCTGGAGTCAAACACCTCATATGAAAGCAATCATTACCGGCATCACGGGTCAGGACGGCGCCTATCTGGCGCAATTGCTCCTTGAGAAAGGCTATACCGTTTATGGCACCTATCGCCGGACCAGCTCTGTCAATTTCTGGCGCATAGAGGAACTCGGGATTCAGCACGATGCGAATCTCCATCTGGTCGAGTACGACCTGACCGACCTGTCCGCCAGTATCCGTTTGCTGCAAAACACCGAAGCGACCGAGATCTACAACCTCGCAGCGCAGAGTTTTGTTGGCGTGTCATTCGAACAACCTCTGACCACGGCTCAGATCACCGGCATTGGCGCGGTCAACCTGTTGGAGGCGATCCGGATCGTTAATCCGAAAATCCGCTTTTATCAGGCCTCGACGTCCGAGATGTTCGGCAAGGTCCAGTCGATTCCTCAGATTGAAAGCACACCCTTCTATCCACGCAGCCCCTACGGTGTCGCCAAGCTCTACGCGCACTGGATGACGATCAACTACCGTGAGTCCTACGGCATCTTTGGCGCCAGCGGCATTCTGTTCAACCACGAATCGCCTCTGCGCGGCCGTGAGTTCGTGACACGCAAGATCACTGATTCGGTTGCCAAGATAAACATGGGCCTGATGGACTCCTTCGAGCTGGGCAACATGGACGCCAAGCGCGACTGGGGATTTGCCAAGGAGTACGTCGAAGGCATGTGGCGGATGCTGCAGGCTGAAACGCCGGACAGCTTTGTGCTGGCCACCAACCGTACCGAAACCGTCCGCAGTTTCGTGAGCATGGCGTTCAAGGCCACAGGCGTTACGGTCCAGTGGGAAGGCGAAGCCGAGTCCGAACGCGGGATCGATGCGGCCACCGGTAAGGTCCTGGTGTCCGTCAATCCGAAGTTCTACCGGCCTACCGAAGTGGAACTGTTGATCGGCAATCCTGCCAAAGCCCGTGAAGTACTGGGTTGGGAACCGAAGACCCACCTTGAGGAACTGTGCCGCATGATGGTTGAAGCGGATCTTCGTCGAAACGAAAAAGGTTTTTCCTTCTGATGAGCATCGCCGGTAAACGCGCATTGATAACGGGCATCCACGGTTTCACGGGAAGCTTCATGGCCAGAGAACTCGCAGCCCAGGGTTGCGAGGTTGTGGGCATGGGCAGCCAGCCGTCGGACAGCGATAACTACCATCAGGTCGATCTGCTGGATGTGAACGGGCTGACTGCGCTGCTTGCCGGGATCCAGCCGGATATCGTCGTCCACCTCGCTGCGCTGGCCTTCGTGGGTCACGGATCACCGGAAGCGTTCTATCAGGTGAACCTGATCGGCACACGCAACCTTCTTGAGGCCATCGAAGCCAGCGGAAAAACGCCCGATTGCGTCCTGCTCGCCAGCAGTGCCAACGTCTACGGCAATGCGTCCTCCGGCATGCTGGATGAAACAACGATTCCTGCGCCTGCCAACGACTATGCCGTGAGCAAGCTTGCCATGGAGTACATGGCAAGCCTCTGGCACGCCCGGCTGCCGCTGGTGATCACGCGTCCGTTCAATTACACCGGAGTCGGGCAAGCCGAAAACTTCCTGCTGCCCAAGATCGTGTCCCACTTCACACGAAGAGAAAGCACGATCGAACTGGGCAACCTGGACGTATGGCGGGATTTCAGTGATGTACGCGCCGTCACCAGCGCCTATCGAGGTTTGCTGGAAGCCCGGCCTTTGGGGAAGACCCTCAACGTGTGCTCGGGTGTGACCCACTCGCTGCGTGAGGTGATCGAGATGTGCCAGGAAATCACCGGGCATGAAATCGAGGTTCGCGTGAACCCTGATTTCGTTCGCGACAATGAAGTGAAAACCTTGTGTGGGTGCAACGTCCAACTCAAGCGATCAGTGCCGGGATGGAGTACACCGCACCTGCGCGAAACACTGGAGTGGATGTTGTCTGCCCACTGATGATCAGCGACCTGAACAGGCCTGCCTGCGAAGAGGGCTGGGCCTGTTTCTCTTCTTGTGAGGCATTGAAACAGACTTCCGAGAGCCTATTTTCTTCGACACACTTCGACATCTTCCTGCGTCTGCAGTTTGGTATCGATTCCTAACCGGTAGCGGCAGTATTCAATAATCCACTTTCGCTCTTCATCCGTCAGGCGCTCAACCCGGCGTATCTCACCATCGTTGGCGTGAATGTTATAAAACTTCACTTGAAAGGTCGGGTGCTTCTTCAGGAACCACACCGTCTCGATATCGCCGTCTTCAAGGGCTTCGTAATAGCCGACATACAACACGGCCAAAAGAGTCAGCACAGCTGCAATGAGTAGTTTCTTCATTCTTGCGATGTCGGCGGAGGTAGCAGTCCGGTTTGGGTTCTGAGGTTTCTGACCAGCTCCATACCGATATTTCCAGGACAGATTTTCCCTTCGGACGCTTGTCCCGGATACTCCCTGTGTCCGCCAAAGTGCTTGATGACGAAAACACTTTTGAGTGCGCCGATGAGGTGCTTTAGCGCGTCGATCTGCACGGCCGGGATCACGTTTGTCGTGCTGTAGCCCAGGCTGTCCAAGGCCATTCGCCCTGTGGCAACCCAGTCACCGCCCTCTTCCGGCGTGGTGAGGTTTTCCAGCAAGACAATGCCGATCAAACCGGTATTGAATTTTAAAACGCTTGATCCCAGAAGCCGGATGTCACGCCCCTCAAAGATCTTTCCTGTGCAATCGATGCCGTAGTGATAGCCGATATCGTCGTATTTCTGGCTCAGATGGCCTTGCTGAATATCCAGCATCTGCGCTGCACCGGGTGTGCAGCTGTGGCTTCGCCCGGCGTGGTGCAAGGCAATCATGCTGTAATCCCAATCCTTTTCCATATCGGGTTTGCCTTTCAAAGCACCCCATGCGGAACGCTCAACAAACGTTGCGCTCAAGGACCGAACCTTTTTTATGATGGCCTCGCGTGTCGCTGCGCGGTCGTTGACGGTGATTGGGATCGGGCACATCCGTTCACCCGGCTTGATCTCCTGCGCAGTGGCTTGAGTGTTGAACAGGGCAGCCATCACTGATCCTCCGACAGTTCATGAAGCGTTCTTGCCGGAGCACTGAACTTGACGTGCAGCGATATGCTGGCGTCCGGCGTCGGGGTTTTGATGTGGGCCACACCATTGGCATCGGTCACGCCAGTTGTCTGTACACCGTCGACTGTGGCCACGTAATCACGCAATGCCAAGGGCTTGCCTGTCTCACTGTCAGTAATGCTGAACGACTGTCCATACATCTTTTGAATAGACAGTGGCAGAGGGGGGACGAACGGTGCTGGGGTATGCGAGTCACCGATGATCACAGTGCCGGAGCCACCCACCACGATGTCTCCGTGAGTGCCCACACTGTCAACCACAGCGGCGTTTTTACCGTTGATGAAAACCGTCGCGGACACTCCCGAAACCAGCGAACTGCCGCAGGTGCAGGTATCACCTTGGCGAGCTGCCGCCAGCCCATCGAAGAAAACGTCGGCAGATCCGGAAGCAATGGCCTTGCTTCCATGTCCGGGCATCGGGCAACGGGTCGGATCCGTTATACGTGCAGCGGGCTTTGCCATGCATGACTCCTGTCGGCAGTTGAAGAATAAGGTCCTGATCAAACTCTTTACCGCTCGCATATTAGAATCGCCAATGTCGACGCTCAATAATGGCCAACCAGCATCACTCTTTAAGTAAGACGGGAAAGCAGAAATCAGTGATCTGTTGGTAATTCGATTCTGATCCGGGAGAACCTGACGCACGCTGCGTGAAGGCTGTTCGCTTCTTGTGCACGCCTCCACCCCAGTGCTCATCAATGGCGCGTCAGTCCGCGTTCTCTCTCTCAAAAAAAACCTCCAACCCTCAGTACTCAAGCCTGAGGCCCACCCGGCACGAATCCTGCTCTGGCACATTCAATCTTGTATACATGAATGAACACGCCCATGACTGCTCTCGATATCGCTGCCATTCAGACGTCACTCAGCACCGGCCAGACCTCACTGTCGACCTTCCTTCAGGACCTGCATGCGCAGATTGACGCAGACGACCGTCCGGAAGTCTGGATTCACCGCGAGCCGCTTTCCCGTTTGCTCGAAAGAGCAAAGACGCTCGGCGTTCTGGCGGAAGAACTGGGCGATGCGCTGTACGAAAGGGTGCCGCTGTTCGGCATTCCTTTCGCGGTGAAGGACAATTTCGATGTCGCGGGTCTGCCCACCACGGCGGCCTGTTCCGAGTTTGCCTATCAGGCTCAGACCACCGCGCATGTGGTGCAGCGCTTGCTGGACAGCGGCGCGGTCTTGATCGGCAAGACCAACCTGGATCAGTTCGCGACGGGATTGGTGGGGGTTCGCTCGCCCTATGGCGCGGTGCGCAATGCCTGTGATCCGGCGTATGTCAGCGGCGGTTCAAGCTCGGGTTCTGCCGTGGCCGTTGCCCGGGGTCATGTGTGTTTTGCATTGGGCACGGACACGGCGGGGTCGGGCCGGGTGCCTGCGGGTTTCAACGGGATCGTCGGGCTCAAGCCGAGCCTGGGGCTGTTCAGCAGTCGCGGTGTCGTTCCGGCCTGTCGCACGCTGGACTGTCCGTCGATCTTCGCCAACGACGTGGCGCAGGCCTGGCAGGTCGCGCAGGTCATGGCTGATTTCGATGCACTGGATTCGGCCAGTGTCGCGGTGCAGGCGTTGCCGGTATTGCGTCGGGCGCGGCGGGTCGCCGTCCCGCAACCCTGTGAGTTCTTCGGCGATACCCAGGCAGCCGCTGCGTTCGACAAAGCGCTGAAGTCACTCGAAAGCGATCCACTGGTCACGCTGACCTACGTTGCATTCGATGTCTTTGCCGAGGCCGCCGCCCTGCTCTATCAAGGCCCATGGGTCGCCGAACGGCGCGCTGCGGTCGGTGCGTTTTTCGAGACGAATGCGGCAGACATTCACCCGGTGGTGCGCGGAATTTTGCAGAGCGCCGATCAGTTCGACGCAGTGGACGCTTTCAAGGCGCGTTATCGCCTCGCCGAGCTGACTCGCGCGGCGCAAGCGCTGCTGGCCGAGGTCGATGTGCTGGTGGTGCCGACCGCGCCCTGCATGCCGACCATCGAGGCCGTGCTGGCCAATCCGGTCGAACTCAACTCGCAGCTGGGTTACTACACCAACTTCGTCAACCTGATGAACATGAGTGCGCTGGCCATTCCGGCGCATCGTCGAGATGACGGTCTGCCTGCCGGTATCACGCTGATCGGTCCGGCGGGCGCTGACCAGCGTCTGGCTGAAATCGCAGCAGGCTGGCAAGCGTATTTCGGTGCGAGCGATCAGCGCGACAGCGTGGCGCTGGCGCCCCTGCCCTTCAATGTCGCGACCGTTCAGGTCGCTGTGGTCGGCGCTCACTTACAGGGGCAGCCACTTAATTGGCAACTGCTTGAAGGCGGCGCTCGCCTGCGCAGCCTGACCACGACCAGTGCCGAATATCGACTCTATGCGCTGGCCAACACCACGCCAGCCAAACCCGGACTGGTTCGTGTGCCTGAACAGGGCGCGAACATCGAAATCGAGGTCTGGGAAATGCCGCTCAGCCTTTTCGGCGCGTTCGTCGCCGCCATTCCTGCACCGCTGGGCATCGGCTCGTTGCAGCTCGCCGACGGCCAATGGGTCAAGGGTTTCATCTGCGAACCCGGCGGGCTTGCGGGCGCACAGGACATCACCGAATTCAAAGGCTGGCGCGCCTATTGCGCCGCGAACACCACGTCTTCCAAGACTCATTGATCAGGGGTAGCAACAATGTCGAATGTCGATCGTCGCAGTTTCATGAAACTGGCGGGCATTATCGGTCTAAGCGCGGCGCTGCCGTTCAGTCGGGTCTATGCCGCCGATGCCCCGCTGGTGGTGGGTTTCATCTACGTGGGCGCCCGCGATGACTTTGGTTACAACCAGGCCCACGCGCAGGCGGCCGCCATTATCAAGACGCTGCCCAACGTCAAGGTGATCGAGGAAGAGAACGTCCCGGAAACCGTGGCCGTGCAGAAAACCATGGAAGCCATGATTCGTCAGGACGGCGCGACACTGATCTTTGCGACCTCTTTCGGTTACTTCGATCCGCACGTGGTCAAGGTGGCGAAGAAATACCCGGACGTGCGTTTTGCCCACTGCGGCGGACTGTGGAAGGCCGGTAGCGACCCAATGAACGCAGGCAGCTTCTTCGGCTACATCGACGAAGCCCAATACCTGAACGGCGTGGTTGCCGGGCACATGAGCAAGTCGAAAAAGCTCGGCTTTGTCGCCGCCAAGCCGGTGCCGCAGGTGCTGCGCAACCTGAACGCGTTTGCCATGGGCGCGCGCTCGGTGGACCCGAGCATTGTCACCACCGTGATTTTCACCGGTGACTGGTCATTGCCGATCAAGGAAGCAGAAGCCGCCAACAGCCTGATCGATCAGGGTTGCGATGTGCTGACCTGCCACGTCGACGGCCCCAAGGTGATTGTCGAAACGGCCGAGAAACGTGGCGCGATGACCTGCGGTTATCACGCCAGCCAGGCGGCGCTCGCGCCCAAAGGCTATCTGACCGGTGCCGAATGGAACTGGGAAACGCCCTACAAATCTCACGTCGCCGCGATCCAGCACGGTGCGCCGATGATCAATTTCCTGCGCGGCGGTTTGCGGGATGGTTTCGTCAAGACGTCGCCCTACGGACCCGCCGTCAGTGCCGAAGCCAAGAAAAACGCCGACGCGATCAAGGCGCAGATGATGGCCGGCGGCTTCGTGATTTACAAAGGCCTGCTCAAGGACAACAAAGGCAAGGTCGTGATCGCCGACGGCGTGTCTCAGGCGCAGACCGATATCGCGCTGGAAAGCATGAATTATCTGGTGGAAGGCGTTGTTGGCCAGATCTGAGGAGCGCCCGATGTTGGTCTCGCGAACCCTGCGGCGTATTGCCGTAGCGCTGTTGCCGGGCCTGCCGACGCTGTTGGCGGTGCTGTCGTCATGCGTGCTGTTTCTGCTGTTCCTCACGGTTCAGGGCAAGCCTGCGTGGCAGGCCCTGCATCTGGTCGGCGAAGGCGCATTCGGCTCCTGGTTTGCGCTGGAAAACACCTTGCAGCGCGCCGCGCCGCTGATGCTGACCGCGCTCTGCGTGGCTCTGCCCGCGCGGGCCGGGCTGATCATCATTGGCGGCGAAGGTGCCCTGGTGCTCGGCGGGCTGGCAGCAGCGGTCACGCCGCTCTGGCTGCCGCCGGTGGCGCCCTGGCTGATGCTCGGTTGCATGGGCCTCATCGCGATGCTGACCGGTGCACTGTGGATCGGTCTGAGTGGCTGGATGCGCCAGCACCGGGGCGTCAACGAGACCATCAGCAGCCTGTTGCTGTCGTACATCGCGCTCGCGCTGTTCAGGCAAATGGTCGAAGGACCGCTGCGCGATCCGGCGAGCCTGAACAAGCCGTCCACGCCGCCGCTGGATGAGGCCTATATGGTCGGCACCATCAGCGACAGTTTCGAAGTGCACTGGGGGCTTGTAGCCGGGGTGATTGCCTGTCTGCTCGCGTACGTATTAGTGCGCCACAGCGTCAAGGGTTTCGCCCTCGCGGTCGTCGGCGGCAACGTGCGCACGGCGTTGATGATCGGCCTGCCGGTGGATCGACTGATTCTGCTGAGCTGCCTGCTTGGCGGTGCTGCAGCCGGTCTGGCAGGCATGTTCGAAGTCACGGCGGTACAAGGCAGCGCCAATGTCGCGATGATCGCGGGGTATGGCACCAGCGGCATTCTGGTCGCGTTCGCCGCTCGCCATCATCCGCTGGCGATCATCTTCTGCGCGATTCTGCTGGGCGGCCTGGAAGCCAGCGGTGGCCTGTTGCAGCGGCGTCTCGGGCTGCCGGATGCCACCACGCTGATTCTCGAAGGACTGCTGTTCACCAATCTGTTGCTCTGGGAAGCCCTGAGCGGGCGGCTGGCGGCCTGGAAGATCAGGCTCGCGCAACCGCAGCCGGTCGTCGAAAAAGGAGCACTGCAACGTGGCTGATATCGACCTGAGCACCTTTTTGCTGGCGCTGCTGGCCGGTTCGATCCGCGTCGGCACGCCCTTCCTGTTTGTCAGCCTGGGCGAATGCCTGACGGAAAAGAGCGGCCGCATCAATCTGGGGCTGGAAGGCATTCTGGTGGCTGGCGCGATGTCGGGCTATGCCGCTGCATGCCTGACGGGCTCAGCCTGGCTGGGCGTGTGCGCAGCTGCCGGCGTCGGCCTGCTGCTGGGCCTGTTGCACGGCATCGCCTGTTCGTTGCCACGCGTCAACGATATTGCGTTCGGTATTGCGTTGATTCTGCTCGGCACCGGTCTGGCGTTCTTTCTCGGCAAGGCGTTCATTCAGCCGCAGGCCCCCATGCTGCCGTCACTGGCGCTGGGTGCGTGGAGCGATGAAGAACGTTTGCGTTCGGCCTTGAACATCAACGTACTGTTTTTCATTGGTGTGGCGCTGGCGTTCGCGTTGCATTGGGGCCTGCGCAGCACGCGCTGGGGCCTGATGCTGCGACTGGTGGGTGATCACGCCGAGACCGCTCAGGCGCTGGGCTATCAGCCGATCAAGGTGCGCATCGTCGCGACGGCCATTGGCGGCGCGCTGGCAGGCATTGGCGGTGCGTACCTGTCCCTGTATTACCCCGGCAGCTGGAACGAAGGCTTGTCCAGCGGTCAGGGCCTGATGGCCGTGGCGCTGGTGATTTTCGCCCGCTGGCGGCCGCTCGCGTGCCTGTGGGCGTCGCTGTTGTTCGGCGCAGCCGGTGCGATTGGTCCGGCGTTGCAAGCCGTGGGCATCAGCAGCGGCTACTACCTGTTTGCGGCCGCGCCCTACGCGCTGACCTTGGGCGTGATGTATGCGACCTGCCGCCGTGGCCGAACGCTGAACGGCGCGCCCGGCGAATTGAGCATGACCCGATGAATACAGTTCCAGAGGAGGCATGACATGGCAAGTGGTCTTGGTGGCTTGAACAAATCGCCCAACGGCGTGGTGATCGGTCTGGCGCAACTGGCGCTTCCCGACCCGCACACCCGCGAGGCACTGTGGGCGCAAACCGAAAAAGTGGTGTCGATGGTCGCCAAGGCAAGGCGCAGCAACCCCGGCATGGACCTGATCGTGTTTCCCGAGTATTCGCTGCACGGTCTGTCCATGAGCACGGCACCGGAGATCATGTGCAGCCTGGACGGTCCCGAAGTCGCGGCGCTGCGTCAGGCCTGTCGGGATCACCGCATCTGGGGCTGTTTCTCGATCATGGAAGCCAACCCGCACGGCAACCCGTTCAACAGCGGTCTGATCGTCGACGACATGGGCGAGATCCAACTGTACTACCGCAAGCTGCACCCGTGGGTGCCGGTCGAGCCCTGGGAACCGGGCGATCTGGGCATACCGGTGTGCAACGGTCCACGCGGCAGCAAGCTGGCGCTGATCATCTGCCACGACGGCATGTTTCCCGAGATGGCCCGCGAGTGCGCCTACAAAGGCGCGGACATCATGCTGCGCACGGCGGGTTATACCGCGCCGATTCGCCATTCGTGGAAGATCACCAACCAGAGCAACGCCTTCACCAACCTGATGCAGACCGCCAGCGTCTGCATGTGCGGTTCCGACGGCACGTTCGATTCGATGGGCGAAGCGATGTTCGTCGATTTCGACGGCACGATCATGGCCGAGGGCGGCGGACGTGCCGATGAAATCGTCTGCTGCGAACTGCGCCCGGATCTGGTCCGCGAAGCGCGGATCAACTGGGGCGTGGAAAACAACATCTATCAGTTCGGCCATCGCGGTTATGTCGCCGTCAACGGCGGCGCGCAGGACTGTCCCTACACCTACATGCACGATCTGGCCGCCGGGCAGTATCGCCTGCCGTGGGAAGCCGACGTGGTGCACACCGATGGCCGCGCCTGCGGCTTCGATACGCCCGAGCGTACGTTCAAACCCACTCCGACGACGTGGAAGGAGTCATAACGATGAGCGAACGTTACCTCGCTTCCGAGCCTTATCCTTGGCCGTGGAACGGCAAGCTCAACGCACGCAACACCGCGCTGATCGTGATCGACATGCAGACCGACTTCTGCGGCGTCGGCGGCTACGTGGACAGCATGGGCTACGACCTGGCATTGACCCGGGCGCCTATCGAGCCGATCAAGGGGTTGCTGGCGCTGATGCGTCCGCTGGGTTTCACCATCGTTCATACCCGCGAAGGCCATCGCCCGGACCTGAGCGACCTGCCCGCCAACAAGCGCTGGCGCTCACAGCGTATCGGCGCGGGCATTGGCGATCCCGGCCCGTGCGGCAAGATTCTGGTACGCGGCGAACCCGGCTGGGAACTGATCGATGAACTCGCTCCGCTGCCCGGCGAGATCGTGATCGACAAGCCCGGCAAGGGTTCTTTCTACGCCACCGATCTTGAGCTGGTACTGCGTAACCGGGGCATCGAAAACCTGATCCTCACCGGCATCACGACTGACGTGTGCGTGCACACCACCATGCGTGACGCCAACGATCGCGGCTTCGAATGCATTCTGCTGGAAGACTGCTGCGGCGCGACCGACCCGGCCAACCATGCCGCTGCCCTGAGCATGATCAAGATGCAGGGCGGTGTGTTCGGTGCGGTCGGGCATTCGTCGATGCTTCGCGATGTGTTGGGAGCGTGACCATGCGCGCCCTGAGTCTGGAAACCATTGGCGCCAGCAAAAGCTTCGGCGCGTTTCGTGCGCTGGATGACGTGTCGTTCAAGGTGCGGGCCGGGACGGTCCATGCGTTGCTGGGCGAAAACGGCGCCGGCAAAAGTACGCTTGTCAAAGGCATCATCGGCTACGGCCCGTTGCAGTCGGGCAGCATTCTGGTCAATAACCGCGAGCACGAAATCCGCAATCCACGCGACTCGCACCAGTTGCAGATCGGCATGGTGTATCAACACTTTACTGTCGCGCCGGGCCTGAGCGTGGCGGAAAATCTGGTGCTGTCGCGTGGCGATCTGCCGTGGCGTATCGACTGGACCGCAGAGCACGAACGCCTGCAGGCCTTCATGGAACGCATGCCGTTTCGCCTCGACATTCAACGACCCGTCAGCAGTCTGGCAGCCGGTGAAAAGCAGAAGCTGGAAATTCTCAAGCAGCTGTATCTGGAACGTCGGCTGGTGATTCTCGACGAGCCGACTTCAGTGCTCACGCCGCAGGAAGCCGACGAGGTGCTGGGCCTGATGCAGCAGATGGCGCACCGTGGCGAGCTGACGGTGCTGATGATCACCCACAAGTTTCGCGAGGTCAGCACCTACGCCGACGACGTCACCGTGTTACGCAAGGGTCGCTGGGTGGCGAGCAGCGCGGTCGCCGACACCACGACGCAACAAATGGCCACGTGGATGATGGGCCATGCGCAAACCAACAGCGTCAGCGGTGATCGGCCGCCCGTGCCTGAACATGCTCCGCAATTGCAGGTCGAGCAGCTTGATGTGCCCGGCGACAAGGGCACGCTGGCAATCAAAAAGCTGAGCCTGTCAGTGCGGCCCGGAGAAATCCTCGGCATTGCCGGTATCTCTGGCAACGGCCAGCGCGAACTGACCGAAGCGCTGTTGGGCCAACGGCCGTTCAGCGCCGGACGCGTGCTGATCGACGGTCAGCCTTATCACGCCAGCCGCCAACAGATGCAGCGCCTGCGCGTGTTCAGCCTGCCGGAAGAGCCGCTGCGCAATGCGTGCATCGGCGGGCTCAGCGTTGCCGACAACCTGGCCCTGCGCAACTTTGACCGCCCACCGCTGTGCCGTCAGGGCTGGCGCATCGACCGTAGCGCGGTCGCCGCTCAGGCGCGCGGTCTGATCGAACGTTTTCAGGTCACGCCCAACGATCCGAACCGCCCCATCGGCACCTTGTCCGGCGGCAACGTGCAACGCGCGGTGCTGGCTCGCGAACTGACCTCGGACATCGCCGTATTGATCGTCGCCAACCCGGTGTTCGGTCTGGATTTCGCGTCCGTGGCGCTGATCCACCAACGCCTGATCGACGCTCGCAACAGCGGCGCCGCCGTGCTGTTGTTGAGCGAAGACCTCGACGAACTGCTGACCCTGGCAGACCGTATCACCGTGATCCACGACGGCGAGCTGGTCTTCGAAACACTCGCGAACACCGCCGACCGCACCGAACTGGGCCGACACATGGCGGGCGCTGAACATTCGCACAAGGAGTCCGCATGATCGACGTCAGCGCCCGACCGACCCGCTTTGCCTTCGACCCTGCCAGCACGGCGCTGGTGATAATCGACATGCAGCGCGATTTTCTCGAACCCGGAGGTTTCGGCGCTGCGCTGGGTAACGACGTGCTGCCGCTGCAAGCCATCATCCCGACGGTTCAACAGCTATTGGCGCTGGCACGCGATCAACACATGACCGTGATCCACACCCGCGAATCCCATGCCGAAGACCTCGCCGATTGCCCACCCGCCAAACTTGAACACGGCCTGCCGGGCCTGCGCATCGGCGATGCCGGACCGATGGGCCGGATTCTGGTGCATGGTGAGCCGGGCAATCAGATCATCGACGCCCTGGCTCCGATTGCTGGCGAGTGGGTCATCGACAAACCCGGCAAGGGAATGTTTTTCGGCACGGGCCTGCATGGAAGACTGAGCACAGCGGGCATCACTCACCTGATCTTCGCCGGCGTGACCACGGAGGTCTGTGTGCAGAGCAGCATGCGCGAAGCCAATGATCGCGGTTACCGCTGCCTGTTGATCGAAGACGCCACCGAGAGTTACTTTCCCGCCTTCAAGCAAGCGACGCTCGACATGATCACCGCACAGGGCGGCATTGTCGGTCGAGTGACGTCGTTGTCAGCCCTGGAGCAGGCACTACAGACAAGGAGTACACACTGATGGATATCAACCTGCCCCATGTGGTGGCCGCCGTCACCGATGCGTTCATCGATTACGAACGCGCGTTGCTGGCCAATGAACTGACAACGCTGGATGACTATTTCTGGAATTCGGAACACACCGTGCGTTACGGCGTGGCGGAAAACCTGCACGGTGCTGAAGCCATTGCGCTGTATCGACGCCATTGCCAGCCCGTCGGTCCCGGACGGCAACTGGTGCGCACGGTCGTCAGCACTTTCGGCGAAGACTTCGCGACCGTCAGCACCGAATTTCACGATGGCGTCACTCAACGGCTGGGGCGCCAGATGCAGACCTGGACCCGTTTCGAGGGCGCGTGGAAAGTCGTTGCCGCGCATGTCAGCATCGACCTGAGCACGCTGGAGTGAAGGCTGTGAACACGCCCCACTCCACCAACGCGCTGGCCGAAGACGTCTACCGTCGACTGAAACAGGAAATCTTCGACTTCTACCTGCTGCCCTACGACCGCTTCACCGAGAACCAGTTGGCCGACCGTTATCAGGTATCACGCACGCCGGTTCGTGATGCGCTCTACCGCCTGCAGCGCGAGGGTTATCTGGAAGTCGAGTTTCGTCGGGGCTGGTCGGTCAAGCCGCTGGACTTCACCCAGATCGACCAGCTCTACGATTTGCGCATCGTGCTGGAGTGCGCGGCCGTCGAACGTATCTGCGCCTCTGCCGAGGTTCACCCGGAACTCAACATCCTGCGTGGACACTGGCTGGTGGACAAAAGCCAACGGCACACTGACATGCAAGTGGTCGCCGATCTCGACGAGCAGTTTCATACTCAACTGGTGGCTGCGTCAGGCAATCAGGAAATGGCCCGCGTGCACCACGAAGTCACCGAACGCATCCGCATCGTCCGGCGCCTGGACTTCTTCAAGAGCGCGCGCATTGAACACACCTACCTCGAACACGCTGCCATCCTCAACGCCCTTCAGGCCCGCAAGCGTGATGAAGCGCTGTTGCTGCTGCGCTCTCATGTGGAGATCAGCAAGCTGGAAGTCCGCAAGCTGACCATCTCGATGCTGACCGATGCGCGGCGTCAGCATCAGGCGTGAGCGGCAAGGTAGAGGCTCACCTGAAGCGGCGTGACCGGGCAACCAGACGGTCACATCTCGACATCATTAATTGCATCTCATAGCCCGGCTTCTTATCATCGCCGCGGGTGTATCGACGCATGTCGCGCGGTGCAGGTTAAAAGTGACGCGTTGGTCGGGCCGCCAACGGAGAGTCATTGTGTCTGACAGAAAGCACGCCGCCCCGGTTATTCCCCGCCCTCAGGTTCTGACAGAGCGCGCCTTGTCCGCACTGGAAAGGTTCTCGCACATCGAAGCGGTCAGCGGCATCGTGCTGCTGCTTGCAGCGTTGACGGCGCTGGTGTGGGCCAACAGCCCCGCCGCTGAAAGTTACGAGCATTTCTGGCACACCCAGGTGAGCCTGGGATTGGGTGATTTCAGAATCTCCCAGTCATTGCACTTTCTGGTCAACGACGGGCTGATGACGATCTTCTTTCTGGTCGTCGGTGCAGAGATCCGTCAGGAAATCAGGGATGGCGCACTGGCAAGCATGAAGCTGGCGATTCTGCCGCTCGGGGCTGCACTGGGCGGCGTCATGGTGCCCGCCATCATCTACATCGCGCTGAACCACGGAACCGCCGCCAACGCAGGCTGGGCAGTCCCGACCGCCACTGACATCGCTTTTGCGGTGGGCGTCCTCGCGTTGCTGGGCAAATCCATTCCCAGTGGCGTGCGTATTCTGTTGCTGGCACTGGCGATCATCGACGATATCGTCGCCATTCTGATCATTGCCGTGTTCTTCACCGAAAGCCTGAACTACAACGGCCTGCTCATCGCCCTTGGCGGTCTCGCACTGGTGCTCGTGCTGCAGCGCATGGGGATCGGCAAGGCTTACGCCTACATTGTGCCGGGCGCCATCGTCTGGTTCGGGCTTTGGAAAACAGGGGTTCATCCGACGCTGGCAGGCGTGATCCTGGGCCTGATGACGCCGGTCAATTCCCGGCCAGCCAGAGAGCGTCCTATGGAAACGATCGGACGCACCTTTCAGGAGCTGATGGGCCGCTTTTCTCACGCCAATGACGACCCGAAAGAACTGGCAAAGCCCCTCAAGCAGCTCAGGCAAGCGCAGCGCGAAGTCCTGCCACCGGTGCTTCGTGTTCAGGTGGCGCTGCATCCCTGGGTCGCGTTCGGCATCATGCCGCTGTTTGCGTTGGCCAATGCCGGGGTGAATCTGGAAGGGGCCAACCTGGATAACACAATGTCCCAAAGCGTGTTTCTGGGCGTGATGCTCGCGCTCGTGCTGGGCAAACCGTTGGGCGTCATTCTCGCCAGCCTGACGCTGGTCAAACTCAATATCTGCAAGCTACCGGAAGGCGTGACCTGGGCGGGCGTGATTCTGGTCGGGTTGCTGGCCGGTATCGGCTTCACCATGTCCATTTTCATCGCATCCCTGGCGTTTTCGGATGAAGCCCTGCTGTCGTCGGCCAAACTCAGCGTGCTGGCCGCCTCGTCAACCGCCGCGATCATCGGGCTGATATGGGGCAAGCTTAAATTCGGAAACCGGTGATCGATCTTTGCGCTCCGATAACGGTCCATAAGGTTCGCCAGACGGATTGCCCAGCGAACGGGCAGTCCGCCCACACACGTTAGCGCACGAGGTTTCATGCAGATCGAACTTCAGGAGATCAGCGATCACCTTCATCGCTTCCCGCCTTTCGACGTATTGCCCAAAGACACGCTGGACATGATTGCCCAGCGAATCGAGGTCAGCTACTTCAGGGCAGGCAGCGTCATTCTCGAAGCAGGGTCGCAGATCACTGATCTGCACTATGTGCGCAGCGGCGCGGTTGAGATCTACCGCCGCACGGGAGAGCTCTACAACCGGCTGGTCGAAGGTGACATTTTCGGCCAGGCGGGGCTTTTGCGAAGCAACAAGGTTCGCTTCCCGGCCAAAGCACTCGAAGACAGCCTGATCTATTTCATCCCTTCGGACATGTTTGCCGAGCTGTGCGAACGCCATGACAGCTTCGCCGATTTCGTCGAAGCCGAAGGTCACTCGCGACTCAAATCAGCAGTCGAAGCCCAGGGACGCGCCAGCGAGCTGATTCAACTCAAATCGTTGGCGCTGATTTCCCGCTCGCTGGTCTGGGTTTCGCCACAGACCAGTGTGCAGCAGACAGCCCAGTTGATGAGCAAGGAAAGCGTTTCCTGCGTGGTGGTCCTCGACAAGCCTGCCGACGGTGCCGAAAAAATGCTCGGTATTGTCACCGACAGAGACCTGCGTAACCGCGTGGTGGCGGCCAATCTGAGTGGCGATACCGAAATTACGCAGGTCATGTCGGCCGACCCTGTAACGATTCAGGCCAACGACTCGGTATTCGAAGCGATGCTGTGCATGCTCAGGCACAACATTCACCACCTGCCGGTCATGGATCGCGGCCGTACGAAGGGCCTGATCAACCTTTCGGACATCATTCGACACGAGTCACAGAGCAGCCTGTATCTGGTCAACAGTATTTCCAACCAGACGTCCGTTTCGGGCCTGCAGTCCTTGTTGCGCGATCTTCGTGGCACGTACATCCGTATGGTTCGTGACGGCGCAACCGCACACATGATCGGCAGTGCCATTTCCGGAATCGGCCGCGCCTTTACGCAGCGTCTGCTCGAACTGGGCGAGCGGGAACTGGGACCGGCTCCCGTTCCGTACTGCTTCATGGCGCTGGGTTCCATGGCGCGGGACGAACAGTTGCTGGTCACCGACCAGGACAACGCGCTGGTACTGGACGACAGTTTTGATCCCGGCCTGCATGACGACTACTTCAAAAAGCTCGCCGCCTTCGTCAGCGACGGACTGGCGGCGTGCGGATACAGTTATTGCAAGGGCGGCATCATGGCCACCAACGCGCAGTGGCGTCAGCCGTTGCATGTCTGGAAATCCTATTTCACGCAGTGGATCGAAAAGCCCAGTGCTGCGACCCTCCTCAACAGCTGTATTTTTTTCGATCTGGACGGCGTATACGGGCAGCTGCATCTGGTTGAAACGCTCAAGACGCTGTGCGCCGACAAGTCGAAGGAAAACCCCGACTTTCTGGCAGCGATGGCCAGAAATGCGCTCAATCGGACGCCGCCGCTGGGCTTCTTCCGAACCTTTGTGATGGAAACCGATGGTCGCCAGAAGCAGATCATCAATCTGAAGGGACGCGGGACTGCGCCATTGACCGACCTGATTCGCGTCCATGCACTGGCCTGTGGCTCAACCGCGCAGAACTCGTTCGATCGCCTGGACGCCATCAGCGCGACACGCTTGATCCAGCCGGAGGGCCTGCAGCACCTGCGCTATGCGCTTGAGTTTTTATCGATGGTGCGGATTCGTCATCAGGCGGAGGCGATGGAACAGGGACAGGAACCCGACAATTACATCGAGCCGGAGCGTTTCACTACCAGCGAGCGCCACAACCTGAAAGAGGCCTTTCAAGTGCTCAGCAGCGCGCAGAAATTCCTGCGTTTTCGCTATCCGGGCCAATCGCGGTCATTGCGATGAGCCGGACCGTGAAGCCAGGCCAAGACGTTGCGCCCCTGAATTGGCGAGAGACGTTTGACCGACTGGCGCAAACGTCCCGCCATCCGCTCCTGCAGAACTACTATCGCTCCGGCGTTCCGGGAGCAGATGAGCCTCTGGACGAGATCCCGTTGCTCGCCATGGACCTGGAGACCACTGGGCTGAATGCCGAGTCCGACAACATCGTCAGCATTGGCATCATGCCCTTCATCCTAAAGCGCATACAGTGCGGCCGGTCACTGTACTGGGTAATAAAACCTCCCACCGAGCTGAGCAGCGCTTCAGTGGTGTTTCACCACATCACCCACGCAGACATCCACAGTGCGCCGCAGCTGTCCGACGTGATGGAGCAGTTGCTGGCCGCGATGGCAGGCAAGATCATGGTGGTGCATTACAGAGCCATCGAGCGCAACTTCCTCGATCAGGCATTACGCAGACAGATTGGTGAAGGGCTTCAGTTTCCGGTCATCGACACCATGCAACTGGAAGCGCGTCTGTACCGAAAAAAACGTGGGTGGATTGACCGCTTGCTGAGGCGTCAGCCGGTGTCGATCCGGCTGGCCGACAGCCGCAGTCGCTACCATCTTCCGCAGTACCTTGCGCACCATGCCTTGACCGACGCACTGGCAACGGCGGAGCTGCTGCAAGCGCAGATAGCCACGCACTATGCGCCATCGACGACCGTGGGTGAGGTATGGAGTTGATGACTGGAAGCGAAGGATGACCTGAACGCAGCGACCCGAAGGCTCGCTGCGTTCAGTCGTCAGATCAGGAGCGTGGCTCGGACAGCAGCCCCTTGACCAGCGAGATACAGCCCAGCATCAGCACAATCGCAAACGGCAGACCGGTCGAAACCGCCATCGCCTGCAGTGCGACCAGGCCGCCGCCCAGCAACAGGGCAATGGCGATAACGCCTTCAATGACGGCCCAGAAAACACGCTGAGGAACCGGCGCGTTGACCTTGCCGCCAGCGGTGATGGTGTCGATCACCAATGAGCCGGAGTCGGACGAGGTGATGAAGAACACGATCACCAGAACGATACCCAGGAACGAGGTGATTTCCTTGAGCGGGAGCTCGCCCAGCATGGCGAACAGCTTCAGCTCGAGCACGGCATCCTTCACGCTGACCACGCCTTGCAGCGTTGCCTGATCGATGGCCGTGCCGCCAAACGTCGTCATCCAGAACACCGACACCAGCGTTGGAACCAGAAGGACCGAAATCAGGAACTCGCGGACCGTACGCCCACGACTGACGCGTGCAATGAACATCCCGACAAAAGGAGACCAACTGATCCACCATGCCCAATAGAACGCTGTCCAGCCTTGCGTGAACTCGGTATCGGTACGTCCGAACGGGTTGGAAAGTGCGGGCAGGTATTCGACGTAGTTGACCAGGTTATGGAAGAACCCGGTAAAAATGGCCACTGTCGGACCCACCACGATAATGAAGACGAGCAAAAGTAGCGCAAGTCCCATATTGACCTGCGACAGCAACTTCACGCCCTTATCCAGACCAGCAAGTACCGACCACAGTGCAATCAGCGTAATGCCCACGATCAGCACGACTTTGCTCAAATTGCTGGATTTGATACCAAACAGATATTCGATACCCGCAGCAGCCTGCTCGGCACCAATCCCCAGCGAAGTGGCCAGGCCGAAGAGCGTGGCAAACACCGCCAGAATATCAATGATATGCCCGGGCCAGCCCCACACTCGCTCACCCAGCAACGGGTAGAAGATGGAGCGGATCGAAAGCGGCAATCCCTTGTTGTAGGAAAACAGTGCAAGCGATAACGCGACAATTGCGTAAATGGCCCACGGATGCAGACCCCAATGGAAAATGGTCGCCGCCATCGCCAGATCGGCCGACGCCTTCATGTCGCCCTGCGCGCCGCCCAATGGCGCCCAGTCGGTACGCAAGCCCGCCGCATCGACACTGACACCATCCATTGCCGCAGAATAGTGGGACATCGGCTCGGCAACGCCATAGAACATCAGCCCGATGCCCATGCCTGCGGCGAACAGCATTGAGAACCAGCCCACATACGTGTAATCCGGTTTGGCTTCCCTGCCGCCAATACGAACCTTGCCGAGCGGCGACACAATAAGCGCCAGACACAGCACGACAAAAACGTTGGCCACGCTCATGAACAGCCAGGCCAGATGCCCGGTCAACCAGTTGCGTATCGCGTTGAAGAGCGGCTCTACTTCGGCCTGAAGTGCAAGTGTCAGCACGACAAAGAGCACCACCGTCGCGGCCGAGATAATGAAAACCTTGCCGTGGATATCAAGCGAGAACGAGAACTGGCCCTTGATATTATCCTGGCCAATCACATAGTCCGTATCGATCAGATTAGCGTCGCCGCTCGGTGCCGGGATGCCTTCGATACTGGCATTCTGCGTTTGTTCCGGCACATCATTTTCAGGTTTTTTATCCACAAGAACCTCCTTTATAAACAGCACGCTACAACATGCAGCCGTCTGAATCCTCGCTGTTCCTATGGTAAAACGAGTCTAAGCGTTTCATGGTAACAATAGATGACAACGCACTAAGCCGTTGCCACGACCACCCGGACCAGACCTACGCCCGGCCCACAAAGTTCAGAATGCCGCCTCAACACTGATCGTGCCCATCGCTCCGCGTGGGCATGCCTCCCGTGACGCTCCGCGTCACAAATGGCACAGATTGCGGATTCATTGAGTCGAGCGCATAACGATGTGCGCAGGAGCGTGGTGACGATCGTCAACAACACGCAGGACACTCAATCGACAACGCGCCGGGCACGCGCTGAAAGAGCATCAGAAAGCCATCATTTCCTCGACGCGCCAGTCGATGATCAGGCTATGATCGGGACGACCTGACCCGGACGTTCCTGAACATGCCCGTTGACCTCCAAGCGCTCTACCCCAAGCTCATCCATCTGATGCTGGATACGGTCTTTGTGGTCGACAGCGACAACCAGATCGTATTCGTCAGCGATGCGTGCGAGACGCTGTTGGGCTATCGCGCTGCCGAGCTGGTCGGGACGCAGATTACTGGCTATATGCACCCTGAAGACCTGGCGGCCACGAAAGCGTCTATCGACCGGGTCATGAACGGGCAACCGCACTTCGATTTCCGTAACCGTTACCTTCGCAAGGATGGAAGCATCGTCTACATCCTGTGGGCGGCGTTCTGGTCTGAAGAAGTCGGCGCACGGATCGGCGTCGCGCGTGATGTGACGGCGCTGGCCAAGGCCGAGAAAGAGTTACGCTTTCTGGCCCATCATGATCCTTTGACAGCGCTGACCAACCGCTCGCTTTTCAACGAACGGCTTGACGAAGCCTTGCGAGTTGCACGTCATGACCAGAGCTCTTTGGCGCTGCTGTTCCTGGACGTCAATGATTTCAAGGGCATCAACGACGTGCACGGGCATGCTGCGGGCGATCAGGTGCTGTGCACGGTGGCTCGGCGACTGGAACGTTGTATTGGAAATGCAGGCACAGTGGCCCGCGTTGGCGGTGACGAGTTCACGGTTTTGCTGACGGATATCCCGTCCCGTGAAGCGGTTTCCATAAAAGTCAGACAGATTCTCGAGGCCATGGCTGAACCGCTGCATCAGGCATCTGGCGCGATAGCCATGCCGTCCTGCAGCATCGGCGTCGCGTGTTATCCGGCAGATGGGGAAGACGCCGACACCCTGCTCAGCCATGCGGACGGCGATATGTACCGGGTCAAAAGGCAGCGGCCTTTCAGCAATAAAATGTAACCAGCTGAATAAAAAACCGTTTCTTATCAAACAACCTGTAAACCACTGAAGAGGCTCAATTTGTGGGAGCGGACCGGGCGGCGTTCCGTTTGTCCGCGAAAAGGCCGGTACATCCGATGCATATGCAGTGGCTGAAAAACTGCATTCGCGGACAAGTCCGCTCCCACTGAGTTTGCTGCGCTACAGCGCTACGTCAAAGACGTCGTGAGGCCTCCCACAGTCTGGGGTCTGCGACGAGACAACACCGAACCTCAACGCTTGACCGTCTCCTCCAGCGTGAAGCGACCCAGCGGGTTCTGGCCGAAGTGTTCGATGTTCTTGCGCGACACGCTGATGTACGGGCTGTAGTAGAGGTCGATCCAGTTCACGTCGGCCTTGGCCATTTTCTGCAGGTCGATGTACATCTGCTCACGTTTTTTCGGGTCCATTTCCACGCGGGCGGCGGCAACCAGCTCCTTGACCTTGTCGTTCTTGTAGCGGGTCATGTAGTTCATGTTGGTGTCATGCCCGAGCACGAACGTGGTCTTCTGGTCCGGGTCGAGGATGTCGTTGGTCCAGTACATCACGGAGATGTCGTAGTCACCGGCGATCAGCATGTCCCAGCTCTGGCTCGGGTCGACTTTCTGCAGCGTGGTGGTCACGCCAACCTTGGCCAGTTGCTGTTGCAGCATGACGGCGATCTGCTCGTCGACTTCGTTGCCTGCGTTGACGATGTAATTGAGTTTCAGGTCTGAAGCGCCCGCGTCGGCCAGCATTTTCTTCGCTTTCACCGGGTCGTAAGGGCGTTGCAGGTTGTCAGCATAGTGATACAGCGCGCCTTTGGGGATGTAGGAATTGGCAACAGTACCCAGTCCGAAGGTGGCGGCTTCTACGAGGGATTTCTTGTCGATGGCCATGTCCAGCGCCTGACGCACTTCCACTTTCGCCAGTGCGCCATGCTCATGGTTGATCAGCAGGTGATCTTCGCGGGTGGACGGGTCTTCATGTACGACCAGACCGGCGTCTTTCTTCAGAGTCTCCACGCGGGAAAACGGCACGTAGATCGCGGCATCCAGCTCGCCGGCCTGGACCTTGAGCATGCGAGTGTTGTCGTCCGGTACCGAGATCCACTCAACACCGTCAAGGCTGACGGTCGAGGCTTCCCAGAAGTTGGGGTTCTTTTCCAGAATCACCCGGTCGCCACGTCGCCACTCCTTGACGGTAAACGCACCCGACCCCACCGGTTTTTCCGCGTAGGCTTCTTCGCCCAGACTTTTCATGGCTTTCTCGGAAAGAATCGAGACGTTGGGCAGCGCCAGTTGCGAGAGGAACGAAGCCGACGGATGTTTCAGGGTGATCACCAGCGTGTGCGGGTCGCTTGCCACAGCGGTGTCGATGATTTTGTACGAGTCGCTCCACAGCGAGCCTTTGTCATCACGAATGCGCAGCAGGCTGAACACCGCATCGCTGGCAGTCAGCTCGGAGCCGTCGGAAAACTTCGACGGGCGCATCTTCAAGGTGTAGGTGAGTCCGTCCGGTGAAATGCTCCAGCTTTCTGCCAGCCCCGGCACCAGTTTCGTGCCCTTGTTATCAACGCGGATCAGCACGTCGTAGACGTTGGAAAACACCCAGTTATCGATGTTCTGCGCGCTCTTGATCGGGTCGAACGTGGTGCCGTCTTCGCGACGGCCGATGGTCAGCACGCCAGCGGCTTCCGCCACCCCGGCAGCCAGAGAACAGGCCGCCAGCATGGCGACGGTCAGCAACTTCACAGGTCGTGCTTTCATATACGGAAACTCCTTGTCGGTATCGAGAACGGATAGTGATTACGGGATCAGAAAACGGGTTCTTCAAGCACACAGTCGTAGCGCTGTTCGCCCACATGACGCGTGGGCGGTGCGATGCTGGAACAATCGGCTCGGGCAAAACGGCAGCGTGGATGAAACGCGCAGCCGTCCGGCAGATGCAGCGGGCTCGGCGGTTCGCCCTGCAGCGGTTCGCTGGGTAACGGGCGGTCCGGATCGATTTCCGGGATCGCCTGAATCAGGGCGGCGGTGTAGGGATGACGCGGGCTGAGAAACACCGACTCGACAGGTCCTTCCTCGACGATGCGGCCCAGGTACATCACTGCCACCCGATCACAGAGCCGGCGCACGATGGCCAGGTCGTGAGCAATGAACAGAATGGCCAGGTTCATGCGCTGGCGCAGTTCCAGCAGCAGGTTGATGATCTGGCCCTGAATCGACACATCCAGCGCGGCCACGCACTCGTCGGCAATGATCAGCCGCGGCTCGATGGCCAGCGCGCGGGCGATACCGACCCGCTGACACTGCCCGCCGCTCAGGGCGCCGGGCTTACGGTCGGCGAACTCCGGGCGCAGGCCGACCATGTCCAGCAGTTCGATAACGCGCGCCGGAATGTCGGGCCTGGCGACCTTGCGCTGCACATGCAGCACCTCAGCCAACGTGGCGCCGATGGTCATGCGTGGATTGAGCGAAGAGAACGGGTCCTGAAAGATCATTGCCGTTTCGCTGCGCAGGCGTTGCAGATGAATGCCGCTGCCCTGCGCCACGTCCACGTCATCGAAAACGATCTGCCCGGAAGTCACGTCATTCAGGCGCAGAATGGCGCGGCCCAGCGTGCTCTTGCCGCTACCGGACTCGCCCACCAGCCCCAGCGTCTCGCCTGCGCCGATGGTCAGAGACACACCGTTGACGGCCTGCACCCATTGTTTGTGCATGCCCAGAAAACCGGTTCCGGAAGCCGGGAAACGCACGACCAGATCATTCACGTTCAGCAACGTCGGGCCGCTCATGAGTGCACCTCTTCGGTGTGCGTCGACGTCACCGGTAACGGGTAATGGCAGGCAGCGGCGTGGTTGTCGCCGACAGAACGCATGAACGGTAACTGTGCAGCACAATCCGGACCGGCGTGCGTGCAGCGCGTATGGAACCGGCAGCCTTCGGGCAGTGCATCGAGCAGCGGCGGCTGACCGGGAATAGTGCGCAACAGCGCATTGCCCGCACTGCTGGCGGGCTGACACTCGATCAGGCCGCGCGTATAGGGATGTCGCGCACGGGCCAGCACATCGCGTTTGCTGCCGTGCTCGCACAGGCGACCGGCGTACATCACGGCGATGGAGTCGCAGGTTTGCGCCACCACGCCCAGGTCGTGGGTGATCATGATCAGCGAAAGCCCGTGGCGATCACGCAAGTCGAGCAACAACCGCAGGATCTGCGCCTGAACGGTCACGTCGAGCGCGGTGGTCGGCTCGTCGGCAATCAGCACCTGCGGCCCGCAGCCCAACGCAACGGCAATCATGGCGCGCTGGCGCATGCCACCGGAAAACTCATGGGGATAGTTGTCCACGCGGGACGCCGGATCGGGAATACCGACCTGACGCAACAGGTCGATGGCCTGTGCCCTCGCCTCGCGCTTCGACGCCCCCTGATGCAGACGAAAGCCTTCGCCGATCTGCTCGCCGATGCGCATCAACGGGTCGAGGTGGCTGCTGGGGTTCTGGAAGATCATGCCGATGCGACGCCCACGCATGGCGCGCATCCGTGCCGCGTCGAGTGTGAGCAGATCGACATCGTTGAGCAGCACCGATCCACCGCGCACCTGCAGGTCCGGTGATGGCATCAACTGCATCAAGGCCCGGCAGGCCATGGTCTTGCCCGAACCGCTCTCACCGACCAGACCGAGAATCTCACCCTGATGCAGCTTGAATGACAGCCGATCCACCAGCGTCACCTCGCGGCCACGGTTGCAGGCGACCACGCTCATGTCGTTGACCTTCAGTACCGGCGTGTTCATCGACGTTCTCCCAACGTTTCGGCCACGCCGTCCGCCAGCAGGCTGAAGCCCATGGCCAGGGTGACGATGGCCAGGCCCGGAAACAGACAGATCCACCAGGCCGTGGTCAAAAACGCCTGACCTTCGGCAACCATCGTGCCCCACTCCGCCAGCGGCGGCTGTACGCCCAGTCCCAGATAGCTGACCGCTGCGCCACTGAGCAGCACCAGCACCGCATCGGACATGGAAAACACAATCGAGCCGAACAGCGCGTTGGGCAGCAGGTGGCGAAACAGAATGCGCAGGTGGCCGAAGCCCAGACTCTTGGCCGCGAGGGCAAAGTCACTTTCCTTGAGCACCAGAATCTGCGAGCGGATCAGACGCGCATACGACACCCAGCCCACCAGCGCCATGGCGATATAGAAGCTGGTCAGGCCGGGGCCGAGAATTGCGATGATCGCCAGCATCAGCACCAGAAACGGGAACGCCAGCACGATGTCGATCACGCGCATGCACAGGTTGTCGACGCGACCGCCAATGTAGCCGGACAGCGCGCCGACAAAGGTGCCGATCATGAACGGGAAGATGACGCCGAGCACGCAGATCTGCAGGTCGACACGGGCCGCCCAGATCACGCGGGAAAGAATATCGCGCCCGAAATTGTCGGTGCCGAACGGGTGGGCCAGGTGCGGCCCCATCAGGCGCAATTCGGTGTTCTGGAAGATCGGATCATAGGGCGCCAGCCACGGCGCGAATATCGCCAGCAGCAGCCACATGCCCAGCAGCGAACCACCGAGCAGCATGGCCAGCCGACCATTGCGCAAGCGTAGACGCAGACGCGTACGCCATTGAGCAGGAGCATGGGTCTGGGCCGTGTTCATTTGATGTTCACCCGTGGATCGACCGCAACCGTGGCCACGTCCGCCAGAAAGTTCACCATGACCGTCCCGCAGGCCAGCACCATCGCGACGCCCTGCACCACCATGTAGTCGCGGCTGAAGATGCCACGCACCAGCAATTGACCAATGCCCGGAATGGCGAACAGGCTTTCGATGACCACGGTGCCGCTGATCAGCCAGCCGATGTTCACTGCCAGCAGGTTGATGGACGGCACCAGCGAGTTGGGCAGCACGTGACGGCGAAACAGGGCGCCTTCACTGACGCCTCTGGCTCGGGCTGCGGTGACGTGATCGGCCTGCAACTCCATCAGCATGCTGGCGCGCAGGTTTCGCACCAGCACTGCGGACAGCGCCAGCGCGATGGTCAGGCACGGCAGCACCATGTGATGAAGCTTGTCGAGCCAGTCGTTGCCATAGCCAGATACCGGAAACCAGCCCAGCTTCACGCTGAACAGCAGGATCAGCATGATCCCCAGCCAGAACGCGGGCATGCCCAGTCCGGTGGTGGTGAACACACGAATCAGGTTATCGCCCCAACTGCCTTTATTGCGCGCGGCCAGCGTGGCGAGCGGGATAGCAATCAGCAGCGCCAGCAGGACGCTGCCCAACACCAGAAACAGGGTCGGTTCCAGGCGTGTGACGATCAGTTTCAGGACATCGATCTTGTACAGCAGCGACTTGCCCATATCGCCCTGCAGCAGGTTTTTCATGAAATAGACGTATTGCATCCACATCGGCTGATCGAGCCCGTATTGAGCGCGAATGTTGGCCAGCGCATCGGGCGTGCTGCGTGCACCCAGCAGGATGCGCGCCGGGTCACCGGGGATCGAGCGCACCAGAATGAAGGTCACCAGGCTGATACCGAACAACACCGGCAGCAGCTGCAACGGGCGCTGGAGAATGAAACGATAACGACCCAGATTCATTGCGTGTCCCGAGGTGGTTGAAGAAAGATCGAGCAGGACCGAAAAATCGCTGCGGGCCTCTCATGATAGAACGACACGTCAGAACCGTTGGAAAACGCCCTTCGCCTACCGTTATCCCCGGCAGGTCATGACTCAACCCTATCGCGCCGTCCATCGGGTGACAGCTAGCAATTCTTATAGGTTTTCAACGCGCAGATCGTCCGGATTCATGCGCGTGGCACTTTCCTTGCTTCGTTCATTGCTATAGTTGTCGTTCGATGGGTCGAGTGACAAAGGAAGTCATGCCATGCACGTGAGGTTGTCGGATTTCAATACACGTCTACAGTCTGCAGCCACGCTGGACCAGCAGATGGACTGCGCATGGATGCTTGCGTCGGGGCTCGGTTTCGACTCGGTGGTTTACGATTACAGCCCGGTGCCCGTGGCCCATGATGGTGCACTGATCACCCCTTCACTGCTGACATTGCGCAATGCCCCCGAAGACTGGCATACGCTCTGGTGCCGCAAGGGCTATTACCAGATCGACCCTGTTCAACAACTGGCGGTAAACAGCGTCTCGCCATTTGTGTGGTCTTACCAACCGAAGGCGGAAACCGTATTGCGCACGGTGATCAAGGACCTGCACACACCCGTGGTGCGATATCTGAACGAATTCCACATGACCTGCGGCGTGACCGTGCCAATCCACATGCCTAAAGGTGGCTTCGCAACGCTCACCGGTATCTGCTCGGACAGCAGCGACGCGGCACTGGAAGACGCCCGACAAAGTCTCGCCGAGTTCGGCCTGCTGGCTCATGCCTTTCAGGAAGTGGCTTACCCGATGTTCGACGAGGCCATGCACTCGTGCACGGCAATCAAACTCACGCGCCGCGAACGCGAATGCTTGCGCTGGTCTGCCGAAGGCCTGACCGCCAGGGAAATTGCCCAGCACCTCAATCGCTCCGTCGCCACCGTGACACTGCACCTCAACTCTGCCATGCAGAAGCTCGGTGCGAAGAACCGCGTACAGGCCGTGGTGCGCGCCGTACATTATAGGTTGCTGGACAGCTGACCCTTTGTTTCGGGCCAAAACCTATCATTTCTTACAGTTATCGCTGACGAAAAACAGCGCTAAGGTGCCCCGATCCATAACCGGGAGACCGACAGCATGTCAGAGATAATGATCCAGGAAGGTTACGCACCCTTTGGCCAGTACCAGACCTGGTATCGCATCACTGGCGATCTGCGTGGTCCCCACACGCCGCTGGTCATCCTTCACGGAGGTCCCGGCTGCACCCATGACTACGTGGATGCGTTCAAGGACATCGCCAGCACCGGCCGCGCCGTCGTTCATTACGACCAGTTGGGAAACGGCAAGTCGACTCATTTGCAGGGCGAAAAAGCGGATTTCTGGACAGTCGAGCTGTTTCTGGCGGAGCTGGACAACCTGCTGATGCATCTGGATATCGCCAACAACTATGCCCTGCTGGGTCAGTCCTGGGGCGGCATGCTCGCCTCCGAACATGCTGTACTCAGGCCATCCGGCCTTAAAGCATTGGTCATCGCCAACTCGCCAGCCGACATGCACACCTGGGTCAGCGAAGCCAACCGCCTGCGCCGGGAGCTGCCGGAAGCGGTACAGAAAACGCTGCTGCGGCACGAGCAGGCGGGGACTTTGCAGGACGAGGAATACAAGGAAGCGTCTCGCCTCTTTTATAACCGTCATGTGTGCCGTGTTAAGCCATGGCCTGAGGAAGTGCAGCGTACGTTCGACCAGATTGATGAAGACCCGACCGTTTACCACGCCATGAACGGACCGACCGAGTTTCATGTGATCGGCACCATGAAAGACTGGACCATCATTGATCGCCTGCACCTCGTTCAAGTGCCGACGCTACTGATTTCCGGCCGTTATGACGAAGCCACGCCGCGAGTGGTAAAGCCTTACGAGGACAACGTCCCCGGCATTCAGGCGGTGGTTTTCAAAGAGTCCAGCCACATGCCGCACGTGGAAGAGCGCACGGCCTGCATGGGTGTCGTCGCGAAATTTCTGGATGGCGCGGCGCATCTGCAAACGCCTGATGCAACGCCACGGCGTCAGGTCGAAAGTGAAGAGCATTTACTCCATGCGATCGGCCTCGTCCGCTCTCGATACACTCGTTTGAGGTTAATACCGGTCGGATACTTACAAAACTGCGTAACCTCACTCTCAAAAAGCGCTAAAAACGTAGAGTAAATACTTAACTAATATCCTCTATTAGCGGGATAGATAAAATCTATAAACCCGTTTTTGACGCCCTTAAAAAGCGCCAGGCTACTTCCAGTAACGTGTATTTAAATGAATAATCTTTAATGAGCATTCGACTCAATAAAGTTCGACTCCGGCAGAAATATTGTTCATACGAAGGGGACATTCTATCCCCCGCAAGACGCTTTGCCGCCGGAGGCAGACATGAACCTCAGATCCCTCAATATTTCACGCAGGGCCTCGCTCTGTTTCGGCATCATCACGGTCCTGCTGGTCGGGCTCGGTGCCTTTTCGTACGTTCAGATGGGCCATCTTCGGGCGGCCGAACAAAACATTTCGCTGAATTCGCTTCCCAGCGTTCAGGTCATCGATGACATTCAGGTCGCCCTGCTCCATGCGCGCCTGGAAAGTATCCGAATGCTGGCTACCACTGAGCCGGCCTCCCATTCTACGGCCGTCGCCAAAACCAATGACGCCATCGGAGCGCTCCAGTCGAGCAGTGAGTTCTACCGAAAGAACCTGATTTCCGGCGAGCAGGACCGGGTCAACTTCGACGACGCCGGCTCAAAGATGGTGCAGTACATCGATGGGGTGAAACAGGTCATTGCGCTGGACTCGACGGATCATGAAAAAGCCCTCGTGTTCGCCAACACAGAGCAGGCGCAACGCGCAGTTGCGTATCAGGAAAAGCTGACCGGCCTGCGTGAGCAAAACGTACAGGAAGCCAAGCGCTCCGGTGACGATGCAACTGTGGTGTATGACCATAGTGTCAAAGTACTTCTGATCGTTGTGATCGTTGCCTTTATTCTCACGGTGTTCCTCGCCGTCGCTCTGACGCGCAGCATTGTCGAGCCGATCGGTTCTTCACTGTCGCTGGCAGAAGACATTGCTGCGGGTGACCTGACCCGGCAACTTGAAGTGACCGGCAAGGATGAGGCGTCGCGACTGATGCACGCGCTGAACCTGATGTCGAAGAACCTGCGCGACACCATCCAGCAGATTTCCGGCGCATCGACACAACTGAGCACTGCGGCGGTCGAAATGACGTCGATTACAGAAAGCGCCGACCGGACCCTGCAACAGCAGAACAGCGAAATCGAACAGGCGGCCACCGCCGTGAATGAAATGAGTGCTGCGGTAGAAGAAGTTGCGCGCAATGCCACGTCAACTTCCGAGGCGGCGAAACAGTCTCGCGTAGCCGCTGAGCTGGGCAACAGGCGAGTGACAGAAACGCTGACCGCGATGCAGGGCCTGACCCATCTGGTCGAAGGCTCATCGGCCCAGGTCACCGCACTGGCCAATCAGGCGCAGGACATCAGCAAAGTGCTCAGCGTCATCCGCGCCATTGCCGAACAGACCAACCTGCTGGCGCTGAACGCAGCCATCGAAGCTGCACGTGCAGGCGAGCAGGGCCGTGGCTTTGCTGTGGTGGCTGACGAGGTGCGCGCACTGGCTCACCGCACGCAAACGTCGACGCAGGAAATCGAACAGATGATCTCTGCCATCCAGGCAGGTTCCTCCGCCACCGTTGAATCCATGCAAAAGAGCACCCTGGAAGTGCACAGCACCCGCAAGACGGCCGAAGACGCTGGCCAGTCGCTGCTTCAGATCACCGATTCGGTGCTTGAAATCAACGACCGCAACCTGCAGATCGCCACCGCATCGGAAGAGCAGGCTCACGTTGCACGGGACGTGGATCGCAGCCTGATCAGCATTCGTGATCTCGCGATCCAGAGCAGCGAAGGCACTCGCCAGACACTGCTGGCCAGCAATGAATTGTCCAGGCTTGCCGTGAACATGAATAATCTGGTGCTGCGATTCAGGACGTAATGTGGAACCTGGCTAAACCGTTTGATAATCACCCGCCTGTTGTTGCTATTCAGAGGGATGCGCAACGGGCCATCCACATGGCAATATGGAACGAAAGTGCAGATTAGTATGGAAACCTGTTCTTGAATGGTTCATCTAGCAACACGACTTGCACTACAAGCGTGCACGACTAATAACAAACCGCCATTACTCAGACTTGATATACGTTAATAGTCTCTGTATCAGCCACGATACACACGCTTGATCAGGTATGATGCCCTCTACTCTGAGTAGTGGAAGTATGCGGCATGCCCAGCAGAATTATTGTGGCCGATGATCATCCGTTATTTCGTGAGGGCATGCTGCGTACTGTAGAACGCCTGGTGCCCGACGCGGTGATCGAACAGGCTGGCAATCTTGACGAAGTGCTTGAACTGGCGCGCTCGGGTGACGAGATTGACACGCTGGTGCTGGACTTGCGCTTCCCCGGCCTTGTTTCAATGCAGACCATTGGCGAACTTCGCAAGGAGTTCAAGCGCACCTCAATCATAGTGGTGTCCATGGTCGATGATATGGACACTATTTCAGAAGTCATGGCGCAGGGCGCTGATGGCTTTATCGGCAAGAATATCGATCCGCTGGACATCGCCGAAGCGTTCATTGCCATTCGCAATGGCGATGTCGTGGTCAAGTACAAGCCGGAAGGCTCGATTCTGGGTGACGTGGAAATGTCTGCACTCAGCCACCTGACCAGCAGGCAAAAAGAAGTCTTGGGACTGGTCGCGTCAGGCAAGACCAACAAGGAGATTGCCAAGGAACTGGGCATCTCGCCCTTTACCGTTCGCATTCATGTTTCCAGCCTACTTAAGACACTGGGTGTGCCCACCCGATCTGCTGCCGCCGCGCAATTTTCCAGCCTGTCCATCAAGTAACCGTCATGTCGATATTGCCCAAACGCATTGATCTGGAAATGACTCAGGCGCTATTGCGCATGGCCGTCATTGCCACTTCAACGCTGTACACGCTCATAACGTATGCGCTGGATGAAATCTCCGAAGAGCGCATGTTCGTGATTCTGGGCTACTGCCTGGGTTTCGCCATCGTGACGATCGGCCTGATTGTGCGCATCGCCCAGCGGCCGGGGGCTTCCGGCAGGCGACGCCTGTTTGCGCTGGTCACTGACAATCTGGCAGGTATCGTCACCATCACCGTGGGCGGCGAAGCGCTGCTTCCGGTGTACTCGGTCATGCTGAGCATGACGGTCGGTTACGGCATGCGCTATGGGCGCAATTACCTGTTGCTGGCGACCGGTTTCTCGATGATTTCCCTGCTGATCATCATTGCCCTGACACCCTTCCTGCGCGAACACCACGCGGTCGCAGTCATGATGATCCTGACCATGCTGGTGCTGCCGTTGTTCGTCTACTTTCTGCTCGGAAGACTGCACCTGGCCCTCAAGGAAACCGAAGAGGCCAACCAGGCCAAGTCACGGTTTCTGGCTCAGGCCAGCCATGACCTGCGACAACCAATTCACTCCATCAGCCTGTTCACCGCCTGCCTGCGCGACGCCAGTCTGGGTGACAACGAGCGTCGACTGGTCGACAACATCGACCGCGCGCTGGGTTCGGTCGAGCAGTTGTTCCGCTCCTTGCTGGACATCTACACGCTCAATC
Source organism: Pseudomonas sp. fls2-241-TYG-175 (assembly GCF_030209155.1). Taxonomy (NCBI): domain Bacteria; kingdom Pseudomonadati; phylum Pseudomonadota; class Gammaproteobacteria; order Pseudomonadales; family Pseudomonadaceae; genus Pseudomonas; species Pseudomonas sp. fls2-241-TYG-175. The sequence goes on from NZ_JARVSO010000020.1 coordinate 177,186, forward strand.
GCGGCGAAGTCACGCCACGCCTGGAGACGGTAGATCTGGACGCATTGCTCAAGGGATTGGCGAGCCAGAACAGTGAGGCAGCCAGTTGGGCCGGTGTGCAGATTCGCGTGCGCAACAGCAAACACCACGTCCGTACCGACCCGGCGCTGCTGAGTACGCTGTTGCAGAATCTGATTTCCAACACCTTCAAATACGCCCCCGGCAAACCGATACTCATCGGTTGTCGCAAGCGTAAGGGCAAGCTCGACATCGGCGTTTATGACCAGGGTCGCGGTATTCCCGCCGAGCACCTGCCCCACCTGTGCAACGAATTTTATCGCGTGCGGGAAAAGCGCGACCGGGATATCGAAGGTGTCGGGCTGGGCCTGAGCATTGTCAGTCGCATCGCCCGCCTCATGAAATTGAAGGTCAATATCCACTCTATTCCAGAGCGCGGTACGGTGGTCATGGTTGCAGGATTGCCCGTTGTCGCGGCCAGTCTGCCCGTCCAGACTTCCAACATCGACTGGAACAAGCGTCTGCTCGGAGGGCTGCGGGTCATGTTGATCGAGGACAACCAGAACGTGCTGCAGGCCACTGCCATGTTATTGAGCAAGTGGGGGTGTGAGGTCCAGACGTCTGTCAGCATTCCCGACGCTCACGTTGACTGTGATCTGGTCATCACCGACTTCGATCTAGACCGCAGTGCATCAGGCGCTGACTGCATTGCTTACCTGAACCGGCTGCAAGGCCGGCGCATCCCCGCCATCGTGATCACCGGCCACGAACTTCAACACGTCCGCCAGGCTTTGAATGACCCGGACATTCCGGTGCTCTCGAAGCCGGTCCGCCCCGCCGAACTTCGCTCGCTGTTGCTGAGTTTCAAGGTGGGCTCAACCCCATCCTCCAGCGGTCAGTATATTGCCGAGCGCTAACGGTCAGCGCGTGCTGTAGTGGTCAACGACGCTGCCTTTGAAATAAATATAGATGGTACTGATGTCAGCCTGGCGTCCGGTTGACTGTGTTCCTGTCACTGTACTGGCATCGTCCATCACTTCCTGGGCATCGCCAATACGTGATTCACCTTGCCACATGGCCGACCCGACCTCTCCGGAACCATATTTGTTCGCGTACTTATAAGCCACTTTCTTCAAGGCATTGAAACCTGAGTCGCTGCGATAGTAAGACCAGTCCGAGGTATTATCGGCGACGTCGTCCTGCGCAGACGTCGGTGCCCCGAACTTCTGGCGAATCTGCTCTTTGGTAGATTTGCCAGGGATGATATTAGCTTTTATGAACGCCGGCGAATACTTCGATTCACCGGTAATTGCATCCAGCGGATTGCCACCGCCTGTAGAGCAGGCTGTCAGTGTCGACAGTATTGCCAACGCCGCCATCAATCCTTTTAACCTTGCCATTCGGCCATACACACCCATTCCAGCGCTCTCCACTATCAGCCTATCGTTAAAGGTCTATCGAAAATCCGGCACGACACGTCTCGCAAGGCCGCTGTAACCAGCGGCCCTGAAGATGGATGTGCATAGAAGATTCGATATCAGCTAGTTGAGTAGGGTAAGGGGCTCAACCGAGACAGGGCTATAGTGCAGATGTACTAGTCAGCGCTTCAAACTGAAAGAACTAGAAACGATACGTCGCGCCAACGCCGAGAAAACTCGCACTGTTTTCATAACGGGCGCTGTAACTGGCCAATGCATTAGAACGGCTGACATTCACGCTTTCTTCCTTGAGCCAGGAATAGGCAACGTCGAGGGTCAGGTCTTTGCTCAGGTCGTAGGCTGCGCCCACGCTGTATATCGTGCGATCGCCTGTCGGCGTGCGTGGCGAGCGGTTGGTGTTGCTGGTCGGCGATTGATCGAAGCGGATGCCGGTTCGCAGAAGCCATTGGGCATTGAGGCGATAGGACGTACCCAGCGCATAAGCCCAGGTGTCGTGCCAGTCCAGACCGCCCGCAACGGCATTCGACAGTGACGAGGCCAGCACGCCACCGACCGCAGGGCTGATGCTTTGCGTGCTGAAGTCCAGGTCCTTCATGCGGCTCCACCGGGTCCAGGTCGCCCCCGCGTAAAGCTTCCAGGCATCGCTCAGGTCTTGCGTGACCGACAGATCCACGGACTCCGGCGTGTCCAGTTGCAGCGAGCAGTCATACCGATTGCTGGTCAGTATCTGCGGCGGCGTTCCAGCGCCGGTGGCTACGTTGGTGTGGCAATCAAGGTCGTAGCGGACTCGCGAGTGGTACGTCATGCCCGCTCGTGTGGTGTCCGTCAGGTTGGCCAGAATGCCGACATTGAAACCCAGGGCCACATCGTCACCCTTGACCTTCACATTGGTGTCCGGGATGGCAGGGTTGAGTGTCAGATCGGACTCCAGCTCGCCTGCCAGCCGGTTGATGGTCGGTCCGAAGCCAATGGAAACACGATCATTGAAGGCGTAACTGACCGTGGGTTGCAGCGTGATCACCCGAGCGTCGCTTCTGCTGGCAAACGCACGTCCCTGAAAGCCCGACTCGTAATCGGTCGCCAGACCGAACGGCGCGTAAACACCCATCCCGAATGCCCACTGTTCATTCGGCTTGTAGGTATAAAACCCGAAAGGAATGGCCTTGAACGGCACCATGTCGCCCTTGTTCGTACCGGTGGAACGGCCGCTTGGGTTACTGATGTCGGAGGACGCGTCGATGAAGGTGACGCCGCCGGTGATCTGCTGCCCCTGCAGCCGCGCCATGCCCGCCGGGTTTCCATACACCGTACTGGCGTCGTCGGCCGAGGATGCACGACCGGCGAATGCCGTTCCCATGCCACTGATGCTTTGTTCGTTGAGTCCGAAGCCGCCCGCGCAAAGCTGGGTCGAAACCACGGCAAAGGTAAAGCCCAACGTGATTTTTTGCATGGATCTCGCTACTCGTGGCAGGTCACTGTTCGATAAGGGTCATCAGGCGTGAAGACATGTACGCGCCGGAGCGTTTCAGGACCTGAAAGGCCGTGGGCATACGCGCGGCAGACAGGCCTGCATCGACTCAATGGGCAATCAAGGAGCCTATCAGCGAGTAAAAACACGCTCTATAGTACAGGTGTACTAATGGCTCTTTGCCGCAGCATGAGTGCGTTGTTTTCTGATCGGCAGCCTTGTTAGTGCATGCAACTGCGAACGCTTATTGACGCCAATGCTCTGCCGTTAAAGGGCCTGCTGTCATATTCCAGGAATATTTCATGTAACCCCTGATCAGGTGTGGCAGGATCAGCAGCGGCGAAAGTGTGATGCAGTTCAAGAACTGCCTGATGCTTTGCCAGCTTCTCAATGACCAGGTCGGGGCATCACCATTGAACACCACATTGACTTCCGCAGAACTGGCCGTCATCAGTGAAATCGAAACCACCTCAAGCTTGTTGAGACTGGTCACCCGACTCACCGGGCTCAGATTCGCCGCAATCGCCAAAGTGACCGACAGCAGCTGGACCGCATGTGCTGTATATGACGAACTCAATTTCGGGCTGGATGCCGGTCATGAGCTCAAACTGGAAAACACGTTCTGCAACGAACTGAGATTGAATCGCCAGCCTATCGTGATCAACGAAGTCGCGACCGATCCTGAATACGCCCAGCACTTCATTCCGGCAAAATTCGGTTTTCAGAGTTATTTCTCGCTGCCGATCATTTTTCCGACCGGTGATTTCTTCGGCACGCTGTGCGGCCTCGATCCGCTGCCGAAAAAGCTCGACGACGAGCAGCTTCTGGAAACCCTCAAAGTGTTCTGCACGCTGATCGCCAACACGCTGTACGCGCACCAGCAGCTCACTGAGCTGCAAGGCCAGATCGCCCTGCTGTCAGAGCCGACTGAGGTCTGAATACACGCTTCTCCATCACACTGATCGCACTCGATTATCGACCCTGCAGAACCAAAGAGCCCGGTATGAACCGGGCTCTTCAAACGCGTTCGACTAAAAAACCGAAAACTTACTGCGCAGTTTTCAGCTTGATGACGTCGCCGGAGATAGTCGTGGTGTAACCATTCAAAACCCAGGCCCAGAACCACTTCTCCTGGATTTGGGTATTGATCAGCGCATCACCGCCCTTGGCCTTGATGGCCGCATCCTGAGCGCGGACAAAGCGGCTGTTCTGACGGATGGGAATCAAGCCAAACAGCATCAACCCGGTAGCACTTGCTTCGCTGTGACCCAGAACTGTGTACTGACTGCTGTCGTAATGCGGCGACTTGATCGGCGCACCGGTGCAGCCTGCCAAAACCAGGCCAAACGCTGCGGATGCGACGACTTTACTGATGTACTTCACTGATAAAACTCCATAACCCATACCCGAGACCCTTTCTCGGGGCGCGCACTTTAACTGCGCGGGCGGGAGTTTGAAAATCTGATGTGTTTATTTGATCAGAGGACTCAGTCAGCGTGACTGCTCAACTCGACTCTCTTATATCCCGGTCGGCTACGCTGGCTGAATGTTGAACGCTATCAACAACGGGTCAGGCTGAAAGAATGATCGCGTCAGGATTTATCCGACTCTTCACGGTCATCACTGCCACCCGATGCCTGTCCTCCCTTTCTGCCTGCTTCAGCTGCCCGCTCAGGATCATGGGCGAAATTGCCACCCGAAGCCTGCCCGCCTTTCTTGCCGGCTTCGGATGCACGCTCAGGATCGTTGGCGAAGTTGCCACCTGACGCCTGACCACCCTTTTTTCCTGCTTCGGACGCCCTTTCCGGGTCATTGGCGAAATTGCCGCCTGACGCCTGACCACCCTTTTTTCCTGCTTCGGATGCCCGTTCCGGGTCGTTGGCGAAATTGCCGGGATTGTTTTCCCCAGTGTTAGCCATTGTTGTTGTCCTCCGTTATCGGCCGACCGCTTGAGTGCTGTCGTAAGCAATAGAAAGCGCCTTCGGGGCAGTCGATCCGGAAATCTGAAGGCTGAACGACGAATGGCAAATTCGTTCAATCCCGTTCAGGTTGATCCAGACTGCCCGGTTTTAAAGGGGTGAAGCCTTATTCAGAGCAGACGGGACAGGTTTTTTAGCGCGTTGAAGTTCTTGTGTGGGGCTATAGATAAAAATGGTGCGCTGATAAAGTGAACTTCGTGATGTCATATAGTCATCACCCATGTACCCCCTCCGAGATACTCATGAACGCTTGCGCCCCTATCCCGTTTAACGAAACGCAACGTCTGTTGCGTATAGCGGAGCTGTGCGTGCTCGAGAACACGGCGGACGATGTCTTCGATGAAATCGTGGAAATGACTGCCAATTTCTTCGACGCCCCCATCGCGCTGATCTCCATCGTCGATGAGCATCGACAATGGTTCCGCGCCCGGGTTGGTCTGCAGGCCCAGGAAACCCCTCGCGACGTTTCGTTCTGCGCCTACACGATCCTGGCCGATGAGCCGTTCGAGGTGACCGACGCGACGCTCGATGAGCGGTTCATGGATAACAATCTGGTCACCGGACACCCCGGCATTCGCTACTACGCAGGGGCGCCGCTGATCACTGATGACGGCATCGCGCTGGGCAGTCTGTGCGTGATCGACACAAGCCCCCGTGCGCCGATGAGCGAAAAGCAGGCGAACATGCTCAAGCGATTCGCCTCTTTGGTGATGAAACGCATCGTCGGTCTGAGAATGAGCTGCTTTATCGACCAGCCTACCGGGCTGTATAACCGCTCGCGCCTGGAGGAAGACATCAGCCAGACCCTGAGTTCGAAGCAGAACTATCGCCTGGTCGCTGCGGACATGATCACCCCCGAGTTTCTCAACGACATCGTCAAGGCGCTGGGTTACAGCTATTCACAGGACCTGGTGATGGCGATCAAAAATCGTCTACAGCGTCTTTTGCCGCATGACTGCTCGCTCTACAAGGTCAGCCCGACACGCTTTGCCTTTCTGCTGCCTGAAGAAGCCGCGACTGAAAACATGTTCCGCGCGATTCTCAAGGACTTCGAAACACCGGTGCAGTGTCGCGGCATTCCCGTGCAGATGCAGGTCGGCCTTGGCGTAGTGGCGCTGGACAACGCCGCCAGCACCGAGCAGGACTGGATGCGCCTGGTGATCAGCGCTGCTGACAACGCCCGTGACCGCAATGTCGGCTGGGCCATGTATGAACCCCATTCCGATGCCGCTCAGCAGCGTGCCTTCAAGCTGCTCAGCTCGCTGACCAACGCCGTGCACTCACACGACCAGTTGCGTCTGGTCTATCAGCCTCGCATCGATCTGAAGACCGGCCATTGCACTTCGGTTGAAGCCCTGTTGCGCTGGAATCACCCGACCCTGGGGCCGATCGGTCCGGCGGAGTTCGTGCCGCTGGCGGAAAAGACCGCGCTCATGCGCCCGTTGAGCCTGTGGGTGCTCAGAAACGCAATCGAGCAGGCAGCCCACTGGCAGCGCCAGGGTTTCGATTTCCGCATCGCGATCAACGTGACGCCGGAAGACCTCACCGGCCCGGCATTTACCGACACCATGATCAGCCTGCTGCGTGAACACGATATCCACCCGACCCGCTTCGAACTTGAGTTCACTGAAGGCGCGCTGATGCAGAACCCTGCCGAGGTTCGCAGTCAGCTCGAACGCATGCGCGAAATGGGCATGGATGTCGCGATTGACGATTTCGGCACCGGCTACAGCAACTGGAACTATCTGCGTCAGTTGCCAGCCACCACCGTCAAGCTCGACCAGTCGTTGATTTGCAACCTGGTCTCGGACGAGACGGATCAACGTCTGGTGAAAGCGCTAATCGGTCTGGCGAAAAAACTCGGTTACTGCGTCGTTGCCGAAGGGATCGAAACCGATGAGATCCGCACATTGGTCAAACAATGGGGCTGCGATGAAGGGCAAGGCTACCTGATCGCAAAACCGCTTGAAGCCGACATGATGGTGAACTGGCTAAGCCCCACGCAACGCCTGCAAAGTGTTGCCGAGGCAACACTTGCGGCTGCCACCCGCGATAAACGGTTATAACCTTAGAACACATCTTCATAACCGCTCATAACCAAAGCCGCTATGCTGCCCGCCACTTTTTGCCTGATACGTTTGCTTGACAGGGTTGGATATGGAAGCGGGTGGTTTAGGGTTTGTAGTAGCAGGACTGGTAGTGGGCTTCATCGTCGGCATGACCGGTGTCGGCGGGGGTTCGTTGATGACCCCGATACTGCTGTGGTTCGGTATCAATCCGGCCACCGCTGTAGGCACTGATCTGTTGTACGCCGCCATTACCAAATCGGGCGGTGTGCTGGTTCATCGCAAGAACGACAATATCGACTGGAAAATCACGGGGCTGCTGACACTGGGCAGCGTGCCTGCGGTGTTGCTGACGCTGTGGTTCCTGAGCACCCTGCATGCCGCACCCGACGCCCTGAACGCCATCATCAAACAGGCGCTGGGTTTCGTGTTGCTGTTGACCGCCCTCGCCGTTCTGTTCAAGAAAAGACTGCTGGCCTTCGCCCACGGGCGTGGCGACGGACATTCCTTTTTCAAGGGCACCAGCCTGACGGTGCTCACCGTGGTCACGGGCCTGATTCTTGGCACCATGGTTGCGCTGACATCGATTGGTGCAGGTGCCCTCGGTACGGTGGCGCTGTTCATTCTTTACCCATTGCTGCCGACCCGCCGTTTGGTGGGAACCGAAATCGCCCACGCGGTGCCCCTCACCCTGGTTGCAGGCCTGGGCCATGCCAGCATGGGCAACATGAACTGGGAATTGCTGGGCTGGCTGCTGATGGGCTCGCTGCCGGGCATCTATTTCGGCAGCCACATGGCCGGGCGCGTGTCTGACGATCTGCTGCGTCCTTTCCTGGCGATCATGCTGGGCATGATCGGTTTCAAGCTGGCGTTCTGACCAACGTCAAGCTGTCACATCCATGCGTCAGGCTCGCCCTGCAAACACGCTTTGAGTGCTGTGTAGCGCAACACATTGCGTTGCACAGGCACATTGGTCGGGATTTGTATTTTTTTGTAGCTCAACGCCGTTTTTCGGCGCAGGATTTTGCCGGTCTGCTTTCGCGCCGGTGCTCGGCACAGACTCATCCTTGCTGACTGGAGATGCCACTAATGCTTATCCGAATTGAAGAAGGTGTTTACGGGGCCCACTGGGTCGTGAAGCTGGACGATTACCCGGTGACTTGCCGGAGCTGGCAGGAAGCCAAAGAGTTTGCTGACCGCATGAAATCCAGAATCGACGCTCCCCACTCTCTTCCGCTGTCCGCACGACACGCCGTATCCGAAAGAAGCGCGCCTGAACGACGCTCGAGGGCGATGGCACGCTGAGCTGTTGCTGCCTTTGTTTCCTGTAACATTTATCCTTGTAACAACTGAAACGCCGCTGCCCTGACAGCGGCGTTTTGCCATCCATCTTTTGCTGATTATGCACCTGAATAAAAACTGAAATTCATTCTCGTTTCGGTGACATCCATTTCACATCTTCTTCACGTCAGGCTGGGTAAATTGAACCCACTCCTTTGATGAATCCCATTTGGCCCACCCTGTTGTGGGCCATTTTTTTGCCTGCGAAAAAGTGAGCGGTATCGCGCATGCAAAGCCTGCCCGATCCGACTTACTCCACTTGCGAGCGAGGCTGTCCGGAATCCCTGGTAGCCAGTGCAGCTGGATTGCTCAATGCCCCACTGTTCAGCTCGGCCAGCCGATCACTGCCTGTGCCACTGACCACAGAATGACTCCAGTGTGTGGTTAACGTAGCCATCCAGCCCAGCAAAAACAGCACAACTGCCTGCAACGCCCATTTGCTAATGATCGACATGCGCTCTCTCCTCAATCAGGTCTGGATGGCGAGCATGTAAACACCTCGCCATTGCAGAAGAATTGCAGAGTTTCAGATTTTTGCCACTGTGCCGCTCATCCTTTTTCGCTGAACTCGCCCGCCGTCGCGTCCTTCCTAATTTCAAGGCCAGCGTGAAGCGTACGTTGCAAGCATGTCCGCGCTTCTGACATCCGGCCGAACCGTCATTCAGATCGATAGGAGACAGACCATGCCTGCCGCGAATTCGAAAAAAGACGCTACCGCAAATAAAGACAAGTACACCGACAAGCAGAAACGCAAGGCCGAACATATCGAAGAAAGCTACGAAGAAAAGGGTGTTTCGAAAGGTGAGGCAGAAGCCCGGGCGTGGGCCACGGTCAACAAACAGTCCGGCGGCGGCGAACGCAAGGGCGGTTCGGGAACAAGGACACCGGCGTCGAGCAAGTCGGCAGCGCGCAAGGATTCCGCCAAGCGTGCCGTGGCGACCAAACTCGGTGAACCGCGCCACAACCAGTCGCTGGAATCGCAGACCAAAGTGGACCTGATGCAGCGTGCACGAGGCTTGAATATTGCCGGTCGCTCGACCATGAACAAGCAGGAGCTGATCAGCGCGCTGAAGAAAGCGTCATAACGAATCCGCCGCACACTGTGTGACTGACAGGAGTTGCTTATGACCGGGACCGTAACCGGCAAGACCGACGTTGTTCTGCTGCCTACGCGCAAAGCCCTTTCTACCCATGAAACAGTGGTTCACCAGGTATTGGCGCAAAAGCTGGCGACGCTGCTCGGCGCAGAGTTCGTCGGGCTGTACGACGATTTGATTCATCGGGGGCGGAATCTGTATTTCGTCCCGTCCGACACGTTGATCGAACGGGATCATCCCGGTATTCGATCTGCCGACGATCTGTTCGGCGGCGTGATCGCAGAACCGTTCATGGCGACCAAGGCCCTTTCGCATCCGCTGCCCGAAAGTGCAACGCATAAACCGCCCGGCTGGTCAGACGCGTTTCACCGTCAGGCTGCGCAGGCCGTGCTCGCCGGCTTCTCGGTTTTTGCCGAACAGGATGCGCTGAAGGTCGGCACACAGATGCTCGCCAACGGTCCGGTGCGACTGAAACCAGTATTGGCGACGGCAGGACGCGGTCAGGTGGTGGTAACCACAGAAGCAGAGCTGGCCGAAGCCATTACCCGGCAGGACCTACACGAGATACAGGACTACGGTCTGGTGCTGGAAGAAAACCTGACAGAGGTCATCACCTTCAGTGTCGGTCAGGTACAAGTGGCCGGGCTGACCGCCAGTTATTACGGGACTCAGGACCTGACACGGGACAATCAGGGTGAAACCGTCTACGGCGGTTCACGCCTGCACCTCGTGCGGGGCGATTATCAGGCCTTGTTGCGTCTGCCTTTGGACGATTCGGTCAGGCACGCCGTGCAGCAGGCGCTGGCTTATGAGAGCGCCGCATTTGCCTGCCTTCCCGGCTTCATCGCGTCCCGCCGCAACTACGACATCGCCCAAGGCACCAATGCGCAAGGCCAGCAGTGCTCAGGCGTGCTGGAGCAATCCTGGCGCATCGGCGGTGCCAGCGCAGCGGAAGTAGAGGCCTTGCTGTTGTTCAATGCCGACCCGGCGCTGCAACAGGTCACTGTCTCGACCCACGAGGTGTATGGCAAGACCACGCTTCCCGCCGATGCCCAGGTGCTCTATGAGGGCGACGACCCTCAGGTGGGCTTCATCAGCAAATTCGTTCAGGTGGAGCCTCTATGAGCGTTCGCAGTGAAATCATCGAGATCAAGGTAGGCAGCCAATCCATCTCCGGGTCCATCGTCACGCCGTGCGAGAAGTTTCCCGGCATTCTGTTCGTCCATGGCTGGGGTGGCAGCCAGCAGCGCGACCTGGCACGGGCCAAGAACATCACGGGGCTGGGCTGTGTTTGCCTGACCTTCGACCTGCGCGGTCATGAGCGCACCGAGGGCCTTCGGGCCACTGTGTCACGTGAGCAGAGCCTGGAGGACCTGCTGGCCGCCTATGACCGACTCGTCAGCCACCCTTCTGTGGACCCAGAGGCCATTGCGGTGATCGGCACAAGTTACGGGGGTTATCTGGCAACCATCCTGAGTGCGATGCGCCCGGTCAAATGGATGGCGTTGCGCGTACCTGCCCTGTATTGGGACGCCGACTGGGACATGCCCAAGCAGGAATTGGATCGCGACAGACTCGCGCACTACCGGCGCTCGGCCGTCACCGCAGCGGACAATCGTGCGCTGGCAGCCTGCAAGGAATTCAGAGGGGATGTGCTGCTGATTGAATCAGAGCGTGACGACTATGTACCGCACGCCACGCTGATGAGCTATCGCAGTGCCTTCGAGCTGGCGCACTCGCTGACCTATCGCCTGGTGGACGGTGCCGACCATGCGCTGAGCAGCGATATCAGCCAGAGCGTCTACAGCTCGATGCTGACCAACTGGATCAGCGAGATGGTCATTGGCGCTCGGCTGGTGGATTACCCTCACCACTCAGCCAAGTACTCATGACCCGCAAGCGATCCCGAACGACCGAATCAGTACTTGGTGCTTTGCTGTTCAGGCTTGGCGGGCGTGTCGACGTGACGCGGGCCTGCAACCAGCAGAGCCAGCACGCCAAGAATCGGCACGGCAACGATCACGATGATCCACATCAGTTTGTTACTGGACTCCGTGACGCTCTTACGAACACGCATCACCGCCCATATATCCGAAATCACGATCAACGCCGTGATCGCTGTAAACAGCCACAAATGATTTTCCGATATCCAAGGCATTTGAAATCTCCTGCACATTCAACGAAGGCGGCCAGACCGGCGCCCTTACTGTAGAAGAGGCTTGGGAGCACCTTAAAGTTCAGAGAAGTAGGAAAAATCGGGCTTTTTCCGGGCGCTCGACCGCCATCGGTCCAGTGCGGTGAAACCATTGCGTCACATCGTATTCAATCCGAAGAGGCTCGCAAGGACCTGCGAGACCCGTTCGCCATCGGAGGGAATGTCATGAACGCATTTATCATCAAACTGTTCACCCGCCCCGCCCACGCGTGGAGAGACATACGCGACGAGGAAGAGCACAGCCCACGCCAATACCTGCCGCACTTGATATTGCTTGGTCTGATCCCGGCCGTCTGCCTGTACATCGGTACGACACAGGTGGGCTGGAGCATGACACTTGAAGATCGTGTCTGGTTGAGCACCAAAAGCGCCTTGCAGTTATGTGCCCTGCTGTACATCGCCATTCTGGCCGGTACAGCGCTGATGGGCACGTTCATCCGCTGGCTGTCACGCACCTCAGAAGCGCGGCCAACGCTCAACCAGTGCATCGGCTTCGCCACTTACACCATCACCCCGTTTTTCATCGCGGGCCTTGCAGGGCTTTACCCCAGCCGCTGGCTGATGATTCTGGTACTCGGGCTTGCCGCCATTCATTCGACCTTTCTGCTGATCATCGGCATTCGCACCTTCATGCGCCTGCCACCCGGCAACGCACCGCTCTACGCGGCTGCAGTGTGGGGCGTCGGCGTGCTGGTGCTCGTGACGATTCTGGTGTCGACGATACTGCTCTGGTACCACGTGCTCACGCCTGATTACGTGCGCACCGTACTGGGGGACGTGCCGGCTGGATGATGTGAGGCCGAACCTGATGGGCAGCCCATCAGGCCTTCGACAACACACTGTCGCGCAGCAAACATTGGACTGTGGGAGGCGGCTTGCCGGCGATCTGCCGGGAACCGGCAGCAAGGCCTGCGCAACGGCGTGAACTCAGCGCGTCCTAGCCGGTTTAGCGTCGATCTTCACCCGGAACAGGCTGTAGGGCTTTTCCCGCAGATCCTTGCCGCCATGAAACAGTCCCTGGCGATGCAGCTGATTGGCGATGAAGTAGAGGTAGCCGTCATTTGCCACCGACAACGTGTCCGGCCACAGCATTCGAGGATCGTGAGCGACCGTCTGCCAGGTTCCGTCCGCCAGACGTTTGCGAATGCTGTTGTCTTCGTAGTCGCCCGCGTAGACCGCGCCTTCGCTGTCGGCTTCCAGTCCATCCGACGGCCCTTTTTCTCCCAGATCCTGTACTGCGGCGACGAGTTGCTCTTCAGTCACGGCTGGATCGCGCAGGAGTTTTGTCGGCACCGAATACAGGTGTCGGCTGGAAAGCGGTGAGAAGTAAAGCGTCTGGCGGTCCGAGGACAGAGCGATACCGTCGGAAGCAACCGCAAACGGTTTGCTGGTCCCATCGGCGTTACGCATTTTCAGCACTTGGCCTTCAACCCTCGGCACGAACGCGGGGTCTGCCGACGTCGAGGCTGCGCCACTCAAACGACGCACGGCCTTACCGGTCGCAATGTCCATGACAATAATTGCACCGGGGCCACTGACAGATGAGTCGGTGACATATATCACGCCTTCCTTCCCGGCACTGAAGTCAAAACGCATATCGTTGACGTAGGTGCCTGGCAGAATGACGTTCTCAGGGAAAACCAGCGTCTTGACGACCTTGTTTGTCTTGAGGTCAACGGCCACCAGTTTGGCGCCGCCAGCGACCGGTTTGGAGAACTCAGGCGCAGCGGTATCGAGTATCCACAAATGGCCCAAACCGTCGGCGACAACGCTCTGAACGCTGATGAACCCCTTATCGGGATGCTGTGGGTCCGCCTGGTTCAGGGCGCTGTCAGGGTAAGGCACCACCTTGCCGTCGCGTAATTCGCCGACAGTGAACGGCACCTTGTCGCCCCAGCGCGGGAAGTTGACAAAAATGCGCCCTGTTTCAGTGACGCTGACGCCCGTGGGCATCGCATCATGGAACGCGAAGACCTGTTCGATTTTCCCCACGGGCTTGTCTTCTGGAAGCTTGGCGGGGGTCGCAGCCTGAACAGCCTGGCTGCCGAGCGCAACCATCAAGGCCGCAGAAGCCCAGGACATCGGTTGTTTGAAAGACAAGAAAGGTCTCCTTGGCCAGCGTGAAGCAGGCCAGTATCGAAAAGTGAAGATGGCTCGTTTGAATGGCCGGATGTACCGGGCAGGCAATCTACCTGCTGCGGATACTGATCCCTTTGTGGCAAAGAAAGAAGCCGTTAAATTCACTAACACTTTCAATCAAATGAAGAAAATGAGGCGGCTGGCGGCACCTGCAAGACCTGCGCACTCAGTCCCAATCGGGACGCGGAGCGTCCCGGGCGGCGTTACCACCCAGGAGCGTGGGAACGATCATCACGGATTGCCGAAATGTCTCGATTTCACCTGCAGGGACCACGCCCCGGCACCCTCAGGTAATCGGCGCAGGGTTGAACAGGGTGATGTCGTTGTGCAGGCGGTAGTGCTCGGTCCAGGTCTTTTTCTTGCCGCTGGCCACTTCGAGGTAGTAGTGGAACAGCTCCCACCCCAGGTCCTCGATGCTGGCGCGTCCTGTCGCGATGCGGCCGGCGTCGATGTCGATCAGGTCCGGCCAGCGCTGGGCCAGCTCGGTGCGGGTCGACACCTTCACTACAGGAGCCATCGCCAGACCATACGGCGTGCCGCGCCCGGTGGTGAACACGTGCAGATTCATCCCGGCCGCCAGTTGCAGCGTGCCGCACACAAAGTCACTGGCCGGAGTGGCGCAGAAGATCAGCCCTTTGCCGTTGACCCGCTCGCCAGGGCCGAGCACGCCGTTGATGGCGCTGCTGCCGGACTTGACGATGGACCCGAGGGACTTCTCGACAATGTTCGACAACCCGCCCTTCTTGTTGCCCGGCGTGGTGTTGGCGCTGCGATCCGCTTCGCCTTTGGCCAGGTAACGGTCGTACCAGTCCATTTCGCGCACCAGTGCCTGGGCGACGTCCTGATCCTGCGCACGGGAGGTGAGCAGATAGATGGCATCACGCACTTCGGTCACTTCGGAAAACATCACAGTGGCGCCTGCACGCAGCAACAGGTCGGATGCATAGCCCAGCGCCGGGTTGGCGGTGATGCCGGAAAACGCATCGCTGCCGCCGCACTGCATGCCCAGAATCAGCTCGGAGGCCGGTACCGTCTCGCGACGACGCAGGTCCAGCTTCTTCAGGCGCACTTCAGCCAGATCCATGATCTGCTCGACCATTTCACTGAAACCATGACTGGAGTCCTGAAGCTTGTAGAGCCAGGGCTCGCTCAGGTCCACCGAGCTGTCGCCCTCGTGCATCACCTGGCCGGCCTGCAGCTTTTCACAGCCCAGACTGATCACCAGCGCCTCGCCACCCAGGTTCGGATTGCGCGCCAGGTTGCGCACAGTGCGGATCGGAATGTAAGCGTCGGTGGCGGTGATGGCTACACCGCAGCCGTAGCTGTGGGTCAGTGCCACCACGTCATCGACGTTCGGGTATTTGGGCAGCAGTTCGTCACGGATGCGCTTGACCGCGAAGTCGAGCACGCCGGTCACGCACTGCACGGTGGTGGTGATGCCCAGAATGTTACGAGTGCCCACGGTGCCATCGGCATTGCGATAGCCTTCGAAGGTGTAGCCTTCAAGCGGCTCGCCCTTCGCAGGTACGGCATCGGACATCGGCAGGCTGTCGAGCGCAGGCGCTGACGGCATGCGCAACTGGTCTTCCCTGACCCAACTGCCACGCGGTATCGGTTGCAGGGCGTAGCCGATGGTATGGCCGTAACGAATCACGGCGTCGCCCTCGGCCAAGTCAACGGTGCTGACCTTATGGCTCTGCGGTACGTTATCGACAGTCACCAGGCCATTATCGAATTCGGTTCCGGCCGGCACACCCTGGTCGTTGACCACGACCACCACGTTATCCAGCGGATGCAGCCGGATGTAACGTGGAGAATCGGCATGTTGAATCAGGTTCATCACGGTTTCCTCAGGATTTTGCTTCGGAAAGGTTGCTGGCCGTGTCGGTCGGCAATGGCCCCTTTACAGGCGGCTCTATCAATTCCACACGCTTGATTTCACCCACGATGAAAATGTAACTGATCACCGCCAGCAGCGCGTTCGCGCCGACGAACACCAGTGCCCATTTGAACGAGCCGGTGGTGCTGATGATGTAACCAATCACGATCGGGGTGGTGATCGATGCAATGTTACCGAAGGTGTTAAACAGGCCGCCGCTCAAGCCAGCGATCTGCTTGGGCGATACGTCGGACATGACAGCCCAGCCCAGTGCGCCTACGCCTTTGCCGAAGAATGCCAGGGCCATGAAGCCCACGACCATCCATTCGATGTCAACGTAGTTGCAGGTCACGATGGAGGTCGACAGCAGCAGACCGCAAATGATCGGTGCCTTACGGGCAAAGGTCAGCGAGTGGCCCTTGCGCAGCAGGTAGTCGGAGATGATCCCGCCCAACACGCCGCCGATGAAACCACAGATGGCGGGCAGGGACGCGATGATACCGGCCTTGAGGATGGTCATGCCGCGTTCCTGGACCAGATACACCGGGAACCAGGTCAGGAAGAAGTAGGTGATGCCGTTGATGCAGTACTGGCTCAGGTAGATACCCAGCATCATGCGGTTGGTCAGCAATTGCTTGATGTAGTCCCATTTCGGACCGCTGCTGCCGTCTTTCTTCGACTTCGATTTGTCCTGATCCATGTCGACCATGCCGCCGTTGCTGGCGATGTGATCGATCTCGGCCTGGTTGATGCGCGGATGGCTGCGCGGGCTGTAGATGACCTTCATCCAGATGGCGGAGAAGACGATGCCTGCCGCGCCCATGACGATGAACACGTGCTGCCAGCCGTAGGTGTAGACGATCCAGCCCATCAGCGGCGCGAACAATACAGTGGCGAAATATTGCGCGGAGTTGAAGATGGCTGACGCCGTGCCGCGTTCAGCGGTCGGGAACCAGGCGGCGACGATACGTGCGTTGCCGGGAAAGGATGGCGCTTCGGCCAGGCCTACCAAAAAGCGCAGCATGAACAGCGCGACGATGGCGGTCGAGATACCGAACTCACCCACATAGCCTTGCAGCAGGGTGAACAGCGACCACGTGAAAATGCTCATGGCGTAGACTTTCTTCGAACCGAAACGGTCGAGCAGCCAGCCACCGGGGATCTGACCGGCCACGTAGGCCCAGCCGAATGCAGAGAAGATATAGCCCAGAGTGACGGCACTGATGCCAAGGTCTTTCTGGATGCTTGAACCAGCGATAGCGATGGTGGCACGGTCGGCGTAGTTGATCGTGGTGACCAGAAACAGCATCAACAGGATCAAATAGCGGACGTGCGTCGGCTTGGACGTTTGCATCGGTTGAACTCCCACTAGTTATTTTTTTACGCGGGTAAATCTGTTTTTGGGTGTAGCGCTACAGGCCCCTTAGAAGTGTCGCGGCGACGCCAGCTTCTACCTGTACGGGTCATGCATTCCAACGACAAAACCGCTGATCGCTCAGCGGTTCTGTGTTCAGAGGTGTTACTGCTTGCCTTGCTTGTCCATCAGCGCTGCGAGCATGTCGCACTCTTCTGGAGTCAGGTCGGTCAGCGGCGCGCGGACCGGACCTGCGTCGTAGCCTGCGATTTTCGCACCGGCTTTCACGATGCTGACGGCGTAGCCCGCTTTGCGGTTACGGATTTCCAGGTAAGGCAGGAAGAAATCGTCGATGTACTTGCCGACTGCTTCGTGGTCGTCACGGGCAATGGCGTGGTAGAAATCCATCGCCAGTTTCGGCACGAAGTTGAACACTGCCGAGGAGTAGACCGGCACGCCCAGCGCCTTATAGGCCGCGGCGTAGACTTCGGCGGTCGGCAGACCACCCAGGTATGAGAAGCGGTCGCCCAGACGGCGGCGGATGGAAACCATCAGTTCGATATCGCCCAGACCGTCCTTGTAACCGATCAGGTTCGGGCAGCGCTCGGCCAGTTTTTCCAGCAGCGAGGCGTTCAGGCGGCAGACGTTACGGTTGTAGACAACCACACCGATCTTGACCGATTTGCAGACCGCTTCAACGTGTGCGGCAACGCCGTCCTGGCTGGCTTCGGTCAGGTAGTGCGGCAGCAGCAGCAGGCCTTTGGCGCCCAGACGCTCGGCTTCCTGAGCGTATTCGATGGCCTGGCGAGTCGAACCGCCCACGCCTGCGAGAATCGGCACGCTGGTGGCGCAGGTATCAACGGCAGTCTTGATGACTTCGGAGTATTCGCTTGCGGCCAGGGAGAAGAACTCACCTGTGCCACCTGCTGCGAACAGAGCGCTGGCGCCGTACGGGGCCAGCCACTCGAGACGCTTGATGTAGCCAGCGCGATTGAAGTCGCCCTGAGCATTGAAATCGGTAACCGGGAAGGACAGCAGACCGGAAGAGAGGATGGACTTCAGTTCTTGTGGATTCATTATTCGAACACCCTGTGGGACATAAATTGTGAATGGATCACCGGGGCAGTGCCGATGTCGTAAGTCATCGTACAACTGAAAATACATTCCCTCAACAGGCATTTACGGGTTTTTGTCTTACAAGGCGATGAATGGGGCTGAAGGCCTTGGCGGGCCTGGGTTTGGCGGGATTCGGGATTGCTGGAAGTTATACGACAAGTGCAGATTTCGTACAGAGCATAGTGCCTGGACCGACGTACTGGTCGTGCCTGCGCTCTGCTCAGGCAGTCAGCCCACGGTGCTCTGCGTCACATGAAAAGCGGACGCGGAGCGTCCAGAGAGGCGTTACCACGCTGGAGCGTGGGAACGAGAGGTGATCTCAAGCACACCGATCATGCCCATGCTCTGCGCTCGTCGTTATACACAAGCCCGCCCCGACACTGATCGTGCCCACGCTCTGCGCTCATCGTTATACACAAATCGACCTGGAGGAATGCGGTATCTGAAAGTGGGAGCGGACTTGTCCGCGAATACTGCGTTTCAGACGCTGCATCTTCGTCGGATGTACCAGTTTTCGCGGACAAGTCCGCTCCCACTGCTGAAATCGTGCTCGCACCAGATGCTCATCGCGACTTGTGTATAACGCTGAGCGCTCTGCGTGGGTATGCCGCCCGTGACGCTATGCGTCACATCAGGCGCGCTGCGATTCAGCCTCTTCGTGAGCGTGACGCAGACGTTCGCGGCTGTTGGTCAGGTGCAGGCGCATGGCGGCGCGGGCGGCGTCGGAGTCCTGACGGGCGATGGCCTCGTAGATTTCCTCGTGCTCGCGGCTGAGCCGGTCCATGTAGTGCTGCTGATCGTCATGAGCCAGGCGCGCAGAGTTCAGCCGCGTGCGCGGAATGATGCTGGTGCCCAGATGGGTCATGATGTCGGTGAAATAGCGATTGCCGGTCGACAACGCAATCTGCAGGTGGAACTGGAAGTCAGACGCCACCGCATCGGTCGCGTGAGCAGCGCTTTCATTCAGCGCGTCCAGCGCAGCACGCATGGCAGCCAGTTCCTCGGCGCTGCGGCGCTGCGCGGCCAGCCCGGCGGACTCGACTTCCAGGCTGATGCGCAATTCGAGAATCGCCAGCACATCACGCAAGGTGACGATGGTGGCCGGGTCGATCCGGAAACCGCTCGGGCTCGGCGTATCCAGCACAAAGGTGCCGATCCCGTGGCGGGTTTCGACAAGGCCGGACGCCTGCAGGCGTGAAATCGCTTCACGAACCACAGTACGGCTGACGCCCTGCTCTTCCATGATCGCGGATTCGGTGGGCAATTTATCGCCACGCTTGAGCTGTCCACTGCGAATACGCTCGGACAATTCAGTCACCAGCTCCTGCGCAAGGCTGCGGTGCTTTCTACGGGCGCGGGGCGGAGCGCTTTGATTTTCCATATCCAACATCGATCTCTGGACAGTTAAACAAGCGTCAATCATAGCTCAGCGGTTGTATGATCACACCCCAAAAGCTCGGCCCCGCTACCCATAAGCCTCATCAGGCCGGTTCAGACGCCCGGCGCTCGATCAATTGCCCGCCTTCGACCTGCACATGCCGGTCATGAAAACGCTTGAGACTGCTGCGATGTCCCACGCTGAGCAGGGTCAGGCCGGGAATTTCTTCGAAGATCGCATGGTGCATCGCCGCCTCGTCCTCTTCGTCCATCGCAGAGGTCGCTTCATCCATGTACAGCCACTGCGGTGTCAGCAGCAGCGCACGGGCGAAGGCCATCCGCTGCTGCTCGCCGGGCGACAACACTCGTTGCCAGTGATCACTGTCATCCAGTCGCGCCACCAACGGCTCGAGGCGACATTTGCGCAGCGCCTCGGCGTACCGTTCAGCCGGAAACTTTTCGGGCGGCTGTGGATAACTCAAGGCCTCACGCAAGGTACCGATTGGCAGATATGGCCGTTGCGGCAGAAACAGGGCACGCCCTTCCGGTATGCCGATCTTGCCCGTGCCCTTGGGCCATAAGCCGCCGAGCGCCCTGAGCAAAGAGCTTTTGCCGCTGCCCGACCGGCCACTGAGCATCACTTTTTCGCCCTGCCCTATATGCAGATGCGCGTCCTGAAGCAACTGCCGACCGCTGGCCAGCGTCAGGCCCAGGTCTTTCAGGTCCACCGCATTCCCGGTCTGCACCCTTTGAATGGACGGAACCTGAGCCTCATGGTCGCTCATGGCCTGACGGAAACTCAGCAGACGATCACTGGTCGCCCGCCAGGACGCCAGCGTGTCATACGCGCTGATGAACCAGCTGAAGTTCTCCTGCACATTGCCGAACGCCGAGTTGATCTGCATCAGATCACCCAACTCGATCTTGCCTGCAAAGTACCGGGGCGCTGCGACAACGAACGGAAAGATAATCGCGATCTGGCCATAGCCGGACGTGAAGAACGTCAGTCGCTTCTGCACCTTCATCGACGTCAGGACGTTATGCCAGATCATCGAGAACCGGCCGCTCAGCCGTTGGTTTTCATTCTTTTCGCCGTCGGACAGCGCGATGCTTTCCGCGTTTTCCCGCACCCGCACCAACGCATAACGCAGGTCCGCTTCGTAGCGCTCCTGTTGATTGTTGAGCGGAATCAGACGCCGACCGATCCAGTGGGTCAGAAAGCTGCCGACGATGGCGTAGAGCATCGCAGCCCAGAACATGTAGCCGGGAATGGTGATGCCGAACAGTTCGATACTCCCCGACACGCCCCACAGAATGACCGAGAACGACACCAGGCTGACCACCGCGCTCATCAGGCCAAGCCCGAGGTGCAGGGTGCTGGTTGTAAATTCATTGAGGTCTTCGGAAAGACGCTGGTCCGGGTTATCGGTGTAACCGCCCTGCTCCAGGTGGTAGTAATTCTTGTGCGCCAGCCAGCGTGCAAAATGCTGCTCGGTCAGCCAGCGCCGCCAGCGGATCGTAAGCATCTGCGTCAGATAAAGCCGATACACGGCAGCGAAAATGGCGATGGCGGCCAGGCCGCTGAAATACAGGATCAGGTGCGTGAATGCACCTGTGTCCTTGTTCTGCAAGGCGTTGTAGAACTCGCGATACCAGCTGTTGAACATCACTGACATCTGCACGCTGAACAGTGACAGCGCAACCACGGAGGCCAGCAGCACCCAGGCCATGGTTTTTTCTTCACTGCGCCAATACGGCGTGATCAGTTTCCATACCCTTGGAAAAAAAGCTCCTTTAACGGTGTCGTTGACGACGGAATACTCGGCATTGCGTTTCATGTAATTCAGGCTCGCTGTCTGCAAAAGAACGATGCCTGACCACAATGAAGCAAAAAAACGCCTGAACGATCACCATGAAAAAAGCTTCATCAACGTCGCACGGGACGCTTCTGCAATTTGCGCTGCAAGGTCCGGCGGTGCATGCCCAGCGCCCGAGCGGTGGCCGAAATATTGCCTTCATGCTCGGTCAGCACGCGCTGGATATGCTCCCACTGCAGGCGATCCACCGACATGGGGTTTTCCGGCACCAGCGTGTCGAGGTTGGCGTGCTCCGACAATAGGGCCGCCAGCACATCATCGGCATCCGCCGGTTTGCACAGGTAGTTGCAGGCACCGCGCTTGATGGCTTCGACGGCGGTGGCGATGCTCGAATAACCGGTGAGAATCACCACGCGCATGTCCGGGTCCATTTCCAGCAGTTTGGGCAGCAGCACCAGGCCGGAATCGCCATCCATCTTCAGGTCCAGCGCGGCGTATTCGGGGATGTCCTGCTGCGCCAGTATCAGACCTTCTTCCGCCGAACCTGCGGTGCTGACCCGAAAACCGCGACGGCTCATGGCGCGTGCCATGACCCGGGTGAAGGTCGCGTCGTCATCGACCAACAGCAGGTGCGGCAACTCTTCGCCGTCGACCTGAATCTCTTCGTCACTCATGCTTCTTCTCCTCGCGTGTCACGGGGCAGTCGCAGCTCGGTGAGCGTACCGCCTTCTTCATGACTGTAGAGCTTTACCGAGCCACCCGCGCGGGTGACGCTGGCCTTGCTCAGGAACAGGCCAAGGCCGAAACCCTTGCCCTTGGTAGTAAAGAACGGTTTGCCGATCTGCTCGGCAATGGCCAGCGGCACACCGGCGCCGTGGTCACGAATACTGATGCATACTTCCGTGCTGTCCCAGTCCAGATTGACTTCCAGCCCGTCGGGACAGGCATCGGCAGCGTTATTGAGCAGGTTGAGCAGTGCCTGAGTCAGGTCCGGTGGCGGCGCCAGCATCGGTACCTCGTCCTTGCCCAGCTTCTGGAAGCGATAGCTCACTTCAGGCCGCATCAGGTGCCAGCGATTGAGCGACTCGTCCAGCCATTGCGTCGCCGGTTGATAGTCGACCGCCATGCGCCGGTTGGCCTCGGCAGCGCGTACCAGTTGCTGAAGGGTCTGCTTGCATTGCTTGACCTGCTCCTGCAGCACGGCCAAATCATCCTGCAGGGCAGGGTCGCTGTGGTCCTGGCGCATTTCCTTGAGCAGCACACTCATGGTCGCCAGCGGCGTACCCAGTTCATGCGCCGCACCCGCTGCCTGCGTGGCCACAGCCAGCAGTTGCTGGTCACGCAGGCCTTCTTCCCGACGCTCGGCACGCAGCTGGTCCTGACGGCGCAGCTCTTCAGCCATCTTAGCGGCAAAAAACGTGATCACCCCCGCTGCCAGCACGAAGCTCAGCCACATGCCATAGACCTGCATGTTTTCGCGAGCAATGGGATAGGTTTCCAGCGGGTAGGACTGCACCATCAGAAAGGTATACAGCCCCAGCGCGAAGCCGGACAGGATCAGCGAATAACGCCATGGCAATGTCGCTGCGGCAATTGTCAGCGGCACCAGATAATAAGAAACGAACGGGTTGGTCGAACCGCCCGAGTAATACAGCAGCGCACTATGGATCAGCAGGTCCAGCGCCAGCTGCAGGGCGTATTCGAGTTCGGTCAGCGGCAACGAGGTGCGCAGACGAATGACAGTCAGCAGGCACAGGATCAGCGAACAGCCCAGAGTGATCGACAGCTGCAGCCACGGCAGCGGAAGAAAGTCGAACAGCCAGGCGATCCCCACCGAACCGGCTTGTGCGGCCAATACCAGGATGCGGATGAATGTCAGGCGCCACAGGTTCTGACGCGTGGCTGAAAGCATTTGAACGGGGGCGAGCATGAGCTCTCCTGATGAGCGCTCCAGGCGGATCGGGACGAGTATAACCAAGCATGGCGCAAAACTGGAAAAGTGCGTCAACGCGCCGCATCGTTGGGCGCGTCGGGGGTGCAGGAACCAGTCTCAAGGGTTACAGTCTGATGAGTCTGCGCCGTCCGACAGCCGTCGAAGGCCGCCTTATAACAAGGAGTTCTCATGTTCACTCTCCGCCCTGCCGCCACGCTTTTCGCGCTGGCTGCCGTTACCTTCTCCAGCCTGCCGGCCATGGCCGAAGAAGCCCGCTATAACCAGATTTCCCTGCGCGCCGAAGTCAATCAGGAAGTCCAGCGAGACCTGATGATGGTGACGCTGTACACCGAAGCGCAGGACAGCGACCCCGCGAAACTGGCTGCGCAGGTGACCGAGACGTTGAACAAGGCGCTGGGCCAGGCGCGTCAGGCCAAGGATGTGAAGATTCGTCAGGGCAGCCGTAACAGCTATCCGATTTACGATGACAAGGGCCAGAAAATCACCGGCTGGCGTGAGCGCGCAGAAGTCCGCCTGGAAAGTGCCGATTTCGCCGTCCTGTCCAAGCTGACCGGCGAACTGCTCGGCGATCTGAAAATGGGCGGCATGGACTTCTCGATCTCGCCCGCCACGCGCAAGGCCAGTGAAGACACCCTGCTCAAGGATGCCGTCACGGCGTTCAAGGCGCGTGCGCAACTGGTCACCGAAGCGCTGGGCGGCACCGGCTACAAGCTGGTCAACCTGAACCTCAACACCTCGGGCTACCCGCAACCGTACCTGCGCGCGCCAGTGGCCATGATGATGAAGTCCTCGCGTGAAGACGCGGCACCGACCCCGGATGTTGAAGCGGGCACCAGCCAGGTGAGCGTCGCGGCAGACGGAGTGATTGAGGTGGCGGTTCCATAAGCTCCCGGTTCATATGACCGAGAGCGGACGCAGAGCGTCCTGGGCGGCGTTACCACGCAGGAGCGTGGTAACGATCGGGGTCTCAATCACACGATCGTGCCCATGCTACGCGCTTATCGTTATACACAAGTCGGCCTCAACACTGATCGTGCCCATCGCTCCGCGTGGGCATGGCTCCCGTGACGCTCCGCTTCACAAATGGCACAGGTTGACGACCACTTTTCGCCTTCTATTACCCCCAGAATTCCCGCCATCCTCGGCCGCGTCTTACAACATCAACCGCGCAGGCTGATTTCACCAAATTCTCTCATCCGTATACTTGCCCGCACTCCCCAACCGGGCATTGCTGCGCACCCGAGCACTTGCCCCACTTTCAGGAATCACGGATGAATCCTCAAGACCCGACACGCCACCAACCCGCCCATCACCAGCACGACAACATTGCCGAGCAGCTCCCTGTGCCGCTTCGCTTCGAGGCCGGAGATGGTGACGAACACCGACATACCCACGGTTCGATTGAGGCTATTCTGGAAACAGCCGGTTTCAGAAAAGACGAAATCCGCGCCATCTATTACGGCAACTGGTTGCGCGACCATTCGCAACTGGTCGACCCCAAGCTTGTCCGCGCACCTGACATGCCCAAGAGTTTCCCTGATTTGCTGTCTCGCGAAGCCCTGACCGGAATTGTTGATGTACTGGCCGTGAAAGCCTTCACCGATCTAATGAAAATAGACCGGTCGCGCTTCATCGTGACACCGCAGCGGCTGGGCGTGTATCGCGCCGCCGAACACATCGACAACCCCAGGGCCATAAACCCTGCCCCCGCCAACCCCAAATCGCGTGACGCTGACTTCGACGACTGGACGCTGCCCGACGACCCCATTTTGCAGGTCGATCCCGAGACTTCCATGAAACGCTACCTCCAGCGCTCGGTGGATCTCATGGCGGCAGATCTGGACATCGCCGTACAGGCGGGTCCTTCCTCCACAGACGGGCTCAGGGCAATGGGCGCCGCGTTGCACATCCTCGAAGACTTCTTCGCCCACTCCAACTTCGTCGAACTGAGCCTGATCAAGCTGGGCCATACCGATGTGCTGCCGTGGACTTCGGAAGCCGATTGCAGGCACCGTCTGCCGTTAGTGACGGGAAGTTTCGGCGGCAGCGACATCATTGCCAGCCTGGCGGCACCGCTGGGCAAGATACTGTTTCCGAACAAGGACAAGCCATTCGAAGCCTTGCAGCCGGGCGTTCGCTATGAGCGCGACCAGATCATCCAGATTCTGCTCAGCGAGCACCCGGACGAAAACCTGCTTCGGGCCTTTGAGGAATTTCTGAAGGCACGTGACGGCTGGGCGCTGCTGCCCTTTTCCGAGCAGGTTGAACGCTTCTATGCATTCATTGCGACACCCGGCCGACTACTTGGCAATGCCGTGGGCAGCGTCCTGCTGGGGCTGATGGCAATGCTTGGCAACAGCATCGACGATCTCCAGACCGGGCTTGGCGATGACCCTCATACCAACGGTTCGACAGATCCGTCCCACTCGCAACTGGCCAAAGACCACGCGGAACACCCCTTGCATGAACCGGCTGCGCTGCTGGCCAGGCATGCCGTGCTTCAGGTTGGAAAGGCGGTACTGGGCCAGTGGCACTCTGTAGATGAAACCGAACATCCTTCGCAGGTCGCTGCGCGGTTCTTCGCTCACGCCATGGACACTGACTGGCAAGACACGCTGTTGCGTGAATGGGCCGGTGCCCATCCTGAACAGGTCAGACGCGCGACGTTGAAAAACGAACTGGATCAGCTTCATCGTCATATCCAGAGTCATGCGTCCGAAGCGCTGCAGCAATTCGAACAAAGCAGTGACAACTTCCTGGATACCTTCTTTAAAAGCACGTCGCTGTCGGACCTGTGGAAAAAGATCACCGGCAAGTAAGATTTGTCCCTATCCGACCAAGTGCGGCACTATCGTGTTACATCTTTTGTCGACACTAGACGTGTCAACACTCAGCACGGTCATTGCCGCACTTCGTGAGGGATCCATGGGACACACCATCTTCAAACCGCTGCTACTGACCACCGCCCTGCTGGCCTGCGCACCTCTTGCTCAGGCAGCCACCACACTGGTGTATTGCTCGGAAGCGAGCCCGGCAGGTTTCGACCCCAGTCAGTACACCAGCGGCACCGATTTCGATGCCTCGGCTGAAACGGTTTTCAACCGCCTGACGCAGTTCAAGCGCGGCGGCACGGAAGTGGAGCCAGGGTTGGCAACACGTTGGGACGTGTCGCCCGATGGCCTGACCTACACCTTCCACCTGCGCGAAGGTGTGAAATTCCACACTACTGATTACTTCAAGCCGACCCGCACCTTCAATGCCGACGACGTGCTGTTCACCTTCAACCGCCTGCTGGACCCGAACCACCCGTTCCGCAAGGCCTACCCTTCCGAATCGCCGTACTTCACCGACATGGGCCTCAACACCACGATCAAGCAGGTCGAGAAGGTTGACGCCAATACCGTCAAGTTCACGCTGAACAACATCGACGCGGCGTTCGTACAGAACCTGGCGATGAGCTTTGCTTCCATCCAGTCTGCCGAATACGCCGATCAGTTGCTCAAGGAAGGCAAGGCGCAGGACCTCAACCAGAAGCCTGTCGGCACCGGCCCGTTCGTGTTCAAGCGTTACCAGAAAGACTCGCAGATACGTTACACCGGTAACACCGAGTACTGGAAACCCGAAGACGTGAAGATCGACAACCTGATTTTCTCGATCAGCAGCGATGCTGCCGTGCGCCTGCAGAAGCTCAAGGCCGGCGAATGTCAGGTCAGTGGCTACCCCCGCCCGCAGGACATCGAGGAAGTGCAGAAGGATCCGAAGCTCAAAGTATTGAGCCAGCCGGGCTTCAACCTCGGCTTTCTGGCATACAACGTGACTCACCCGCCGCTCGATCAGCTCAAGGTGCGTCAGGCGCTGGACATGGCCATCGACAAGCAGGCCATCATCAAGGCTGTTTACCAGAGCGCAGGCCAGTTGGCCGAAAACGCACTGCCGCCAGCCCAGTGGAGCTATGACCCGACGATCAAGGACGCTCCCCGCGACCTGACCAAAGCCAAACAGTTGCTCAAGGAAGCGGGCGTGGCGCCGGGCACTAAAATCGATCTGTGGGCCATGACGGTTCAGCGCGCCTCCAACCCCAACGCACGCATGTCGGCGCAGATGATCCAGTCCGACTGGGACAAGATCGGCATCAAGGCCAATATCGTCAGCTACGAGTGGGGCGAGTACATCAAGCGCGCCAAGGCTGGTGAGCATGACGCGATGATCTACGGCTGGACCGGCGACAACGGTGACCCGGACAACTGGCTCGGCGTGCTGTACAGCTGTGCCGCCGTCAAAGGCAGCAACTACGCCAAGTGGTGCGACCCGGCTTACGACAAGCTGGTGCAACAGGCAAAGCTGACGACCAACCGCGACGAGCGCATCAAGCTGTATCAACAGGCCCAGCACATTCTCAAGCAGCAGGTGCCGATCACGCCGATTGCCAACTCCAGGGTTTTCCAGCCGATGCGCAAGGAAGTGCAGGACTTCAAGATCAGTCCATTCGGGCTGACACCGTTCTACGGGGTCAGTCTGAGCAAGTGAGGTAACAGTCGCAGCCCCAACCGGGTGCATTAACCCCACCCGGACGCCTCTTAATGGGGCGCGATTTGTTTCAAAACTGGTCACGCAAACGATCAAATAGCGCAGAAATTACACTTTCGCGACATTCCTGTACGATCGTGCCACTCTTTGTGGCTTCTTTGGCGTCAGCATCTTGCTTTGGGTATGGCCCCTGCATAAGTATCGGACGGATCGGCTCACGAGGTCGGTTCCTCTAATCAAAAAATGACAACAACTGAGGCCACCATGCTCAAACACGCGGTCATTCCGTTTCTAGTCGGCGCCACCCTGCTCGCAAGTGCACCTTTCGCTCACGCAGCATCGAATCTGGTGTTTTGCTCCGAAGGCAGCCCCGCGGGCTTTGACCCGGCCCAGTACACCACCGGCACCGATTTCGACGCGTCGGCAGAAACCATGTTCAACCGTCTGGCCCAGTTCGAGCGCGGCGGCACTGCCGTTCAGCCGGGCCTGGCGACCAGCTGGGACATCTCCGACGACGTGCTGACGTACACCTTCCATCTGCGCAAGGGCGTCAAGTTCCACACCACCCCGTACTTCAAGCCGACTCGCGAGTTCAACGCCGACGACGTACTGTTCACCTTCAACCGCATGATCAATCCAGACATGCCGTTCCGCAAAGCGGCGCCGACGGAGTTCCCGTACTTCACCGATATGGGCATGGACAAGAACATCGCCAAGATCGAGAAGGTCGACGACTACACCGTCAAGTTCGTGCTGAACACCGTTGATGCCGCGTTCATTCAGAACCTGGCGATGAGCTTTGCCTCGATCCAGTCTGCCGAGTACGGCGACCAGCTGCTCAAGGAAGGCAAGGCAGCGGACATCAACCAGAAGCCGGTCGGCACTGGCCCATTCGTGTTCAAGAGCTACCAGAAGGATTCCAACATCCGTTTCACCGGCAACAAGGATTACTGGAAGCCT
Organism: Pseudomonas sp. fls2-241-TYG-175; assembly: GCF_030209155.1. Classification (NCBI taxonomy): domain Bacteria; kingdom Pseudomonadati; phylum Pseudomonadota; class Gammaproteobacteria; order Pseudomonadales; family Pseudomonadaceae; genus Pseudomonas; species Pseudomonas sp. fls2-241-TYG-175. The sequence continues at coordinate 205,911 of NZ_JARVSO010000020.1, forward strand.
GAAGACGTCAAGATCGACAACCTGATCTTCGCCATCACCACCGACCCGTCGGTGCGCATCCAGAAGCTCAAGAAAGGCGAATGCCAGATCACCGCCTATCCACGTCCGGCGGACCTGGAGCCACTCAAGGCCGACAAGAATCTGAAAATGCCTGACCAGGCTGGTTTCAACCTGGGTTACATCGCCTACAACGTGATGGACAAGATCAAGGGTGAAGACCGCGAGAACCCGCTGTCCCAGCTCAAGGTTCGTCAGGCTCTGGACATGGCCGTCAACAAGCAGCAGATCATTGATTCGGTGTACCAGGGCGCAGGCCAGCTGGCCGTCAATGCCATGCCGCCGACCCAGTGGTCCTATGACACCACGATCAAGGATGCCAAGTACGATCCCGAGAAAGCCAAGGCCCTGCTCAAGGAAGCCGGCATCAAGGAAGGCACCGAAATCACCCTGTGGGCCATGCCTGTCCAGCGTCCGTACAACCCGAATGCCAAGCTGATGGCCGAAATGCTCCAGTCCGACTGGAAGAAGATCGGTATCAATGCACGCATCGTCAGCTACGAGTGGGGCGAGTACATCAAGCGCGCCAAGAACGGCGAAAACGGTGCCATGCTGATTGGCTGGAGCGGCGACAATGGTGACCCGGACAACTGGCTCGGCACCCTGTTCGGCTGTGACGCCCTGAACGGCAACAACTTTGCCAAATGGTGTGACAAGCCTTACGACGCCATCATCAAGCAGGCCAAATCGACACCTGACCAGGCCAAGCGCACCGAACTGTACAAACAGGCGCAACACCTTCTGAAGGACGCAGTGCCGATGACGCCTATCGCGCACTCGACGGTCTATCAGCCCATGAGCACCAAAGTGCAGGACTTCAAGATCAGCCCGTTTGGTCTGAATTCCTTCTATGGTGTAAGCGTGAAGTAAACGCGATTCGACTGTGCTGTTCACGCAGCACAGTCGACGCTCTTCCTGAATAAAGAAACCCTTCCGGTTAGTGGGCCAAGTGCAACTAAAGGCACTAAGCCACCTATCTGGGGGATATTTCCTACACGTCTTGCAGCCTATAAGCCTATTTACCGGATGCCTTCAACGACATACCGTCAGAGGCAATGGCAAAGGCAGGAAGCCCGCCATCAGCTGGCCCGTTACCTGCAAGCACTGCGTGTTATTCAGTTATCGCCCACGGGCCTGTTAGTTACCGAGCCTGAGTGCTCGTCCTTCAAGGATAGGGATCATCATGCGTAAAACTCTTGCGATGACGTCTTGCCTGAGTCTGGGTCTGCTTGCATTGACTCCGATGACCGGCATGGCGAGCAATCTGGTGTTCTGTTCGGAAGCGAGTCCGGCGGGGTTCGACAGTGCTCAATACACGTCGGCCACCGACAATGACGCCTCCGAGCCCATTTACAATCGCCTCACCGAATTCAAGCAGGGCGACACGACTGTGGTGCCTGGTCTGGCAACCTCATGGGACGTGTCGCAGGATGGTCTGGTCTATACCTTCCATCTGCGCAAGGGCGTGAAGTTTCACAGCAACAAGACCTTCACGCCCACCCGCGACTTCAACGCCGATGACGTGCTGTTCACGTTCAACCGCATGCTCAAGCCCGACCATCCGTTTCGCGTGGCTTACCCCACCGAGTTTCCATACTTCACCGGTATGGGTCTGAACAAGAAGATCAAGTCCGTCGAGAAGACCGACCCACTGACAGTGGTCTTTACCCTGAACACGGTTGATGCCGCATTCATTCAGAACATCGCGATGAACTTCGCAGGCATTCTGTCCGCCGAGTACGCTGAACAGTTGATGGCCAGCGGCGATGCCCGGGACATCAATCAGCAGCCTATCGGTACGGGTCCGTTCGTGTTCCAGCGCTACCAGAAGGATTCGCAGATCCGCTATCGCGGCAACAAGGAGTACTGGGACCCGAGCCGGGTGAAGATCGACCAACTGATTTTCGCGATCAACACCGACGCCTCGGTGCGCGTGCAGAAGCTGCGCAAGAACGAGTGCCAGGTCACGCTGAACCCGCGCCCGGCCGACCTTGAAGCACTCCGGTCCGACAAGGCGCTGAACGTGATGGAACGTCCGGGCTTCAACCTCGGCTACATCTCCTACAACGTGCGCCATGAACCATTGGGCAACCTGCAGGTGCGTCAGGCACTGGACATGGCCGTCAACAAGAAAGCCATTATCAATGCGGTCTACCAGGGCGCAGGCCAACTGGCCGTCAACGCCATGCCGCCGACCCAATGGTCCTATGACGACACCATCAAGGACGCCGCCTACGACCCGGAAAAAGCGAAGCAGATGCTGCGCGATGCCGGGATCAAGGAAGGCACCGAGCTGACGCTGTGGGCCATGCCTGTGCAGCGCCCTTACAACCCCAACGCCAAACTGATGGCCGAAATGCTTCAGTCCGACTGGGCAAAGGTCGGCATCAAGGTTCGGATCGTCAGCTATGAGTGGGGCGAATACCTCAAGCGCACCAAGAACGGCGAACACGATATTTCGCTGATCGGCTGGACCGGCGACAACGGTGACCCGGACAACTGGCTCGGCACGCTGTACAGCTGCGCCGCCATCGGCGGTAACAACTACTCGATGTGGTGCGACGAGAAATACGACGCGCTCATCAAAGCCGCCATTGCCACGACAGATCGGGAACAACGCACCGACCTCTATAAGCAGGCGCAGCGTTATCTGAAAGAGCAGGTGCCGATCACGCCAATTGCCCACTCGACGGTCAACCAGCCGTTGCGCAAGGAAGTGGAAGGTTTCCACGTCAGCCCGTTCGGTCGTAACAACTTCTCGGGCGTCAGCGTCGCCGAGTAACCCGTAAACAGCGATATCGCTCACCGCCGCTTCAGGCGGCGAGCGATCCATCTGTGCCCAGAACATATAACAAGGCGGGGCCTTAAACCCTGCATCACCAAAGCCAGAACTCAAAAAACTGGCGTTTATAAAAGTAGTAAAGGGAGCTGTACATCGTGAAAACAACCAGCACTGCATTACTGGCTCTATCCCTCTCGTCGTTCGGCGCGATGGTTCAGGCAGAGCCCGTGAGTCAAGCCTTCGTGCCCACCGGGCTGAGCACCAAGAACGCACAGGCAGAAGCCAATGGCTTTCTTGAAGATCAGCACCTGACCGGTACGACACGTAACTGGTATGCCAATGAACTGTTTCGTCGCGACAACAGATTCACTTACACCAAAGACGGTGTGGATAAGGAGACGCCACGCCGCATCAACTGGCAGCAGGGCACTATCGTCAATTACACCTCGGGTTTCACCCAGGGCACGGTTGGCTTCTCCACCGAACTGGCGCTGTACAACGCCGTCGCGCTGGAGCGTGACATCGACGATTTCGTCCCAAGATCCAACCGCACCCTGGCGGACAGCGACGGTGATGCCGTAGGCCAGTGGAGCAAAATGGGTCTGGGCAACGTCAAGGCCCGTGTCTCCAACACCGTGCTGACCATGGGTCGCCAGTCGGTCAACACGCCGGTCATCGCCTTTATCGGCAACCGCGCACTGCCTTCCAGCTTCCAGGGTGTCGCCCTGCAGAGCGATGAGTTGAACAACCTGTCATTCCAGGCCGGCAGCTTCGACCGTGTCTCGCCGCGTATGGAACAGAGCCTGGACAAGTTCCGCTCCGAGTACGGTGATCGCACCAAGACCGCTGATCGCGTGGACATGTTCGGTGCCGATTACAAACCGTTCGAAAGCCTGACCACCAGCCTCTACGCCTCGAACGTGGAAGACTTCTGGCACCAGTACTACTTCGGGTTCACCCATGAAATGGGCGACAGCAAGACCCTGGCATTCAGCACCAATCTGAACTACTACAAGACCAAGGATTCCGGCCAGGCCAAGCAGGGTCCGATCGACAACGATACCTACAGTCTTTCCTTCACGGGTACCCACAACGCACATAGCCTGAGCGTTGCGTACCAGGAAGTGTCCGGTAACGAGTACTTCGACTACGTTCACGATACCAATGCGATCTTCTTGGCCAACTCCCTGCTCTCGGACTTCAACGGACCGAACGAAAAGTCGCTGCAGATCGCCTATGTACTGAACATGGCCAGCTACGGCGTACCCGGTTTGAAATTCAACATCTATCAGGCCCGCGGCTGGGACATCGACGGTACCAACTATAAAGGTACCGTTTACGGCGATTCGCAGGACATCAGAGGCGTTGAAACTAAAACCGGCGTGCGCGCAATGGACGGCGAAACCCACTACGAATACGGCATCGGTACTTCGTATTCCGTACAATCCGGTCCGCTCAAGGCCACCGCGATTCGTGCGACTTACACCACTCACCGCGCCAGCGAGAACCAGGCTGATGGCAACATCAACGAGTTCCGTCTGGTGACCACCATTCCGTTCAACATTCTGTAAGTGATCGGGAAGCGGCGACCGGCATGACGCCGGTCGCCGTTTCGCATTGCATCAAGGAGGCTTCTATTGAAACTGCTATCGCTCCGCGCTTCGATCGCCATTGCGCTGCTCAGCGCTGCTGCATCCGTCTCGGCCAAGCCGCTGGTGGTCTGCACAGAGGCCAGCCCTGAAGGTTTCGATATCGCGCAGTACACGACCGCCGTCACGGCAGACGCCTCGGCAGAAACCATTCTCGAACGTCTGGTCGCCTTTACCCCCGGCACGACTGACACGGTTCCCGGCCTCGCCGAGAGCTGGGACATCAGCGCCGATGGCCTGACCTACACCTTCAAGCTGCGCAAAGGTGTGAAATTCCAGACCACCGACTACTTCAAACCCACCCGCGAAATGAACGCCGACGACGTGGTCTGGAGCTTCCAGCGCCAGCTGGACCCGAAGCACCCGTGGCACGCACTTTCGCTGGTCGGTTACCCTTATTTCGAGAGCATGGACTTCCAGAACCTGCTCAAGAGCGTCGAGAAAGTCGACGACTCCACGGTAAAATTCACCCTGACGCGCCCCGAGTCGCCGTTCCTGCGTGACCTGGCCATGCCGTTCACCTCGATCTACTCCGCCGAGTACGCCGACCAGTTGCTCAAGAGCAACAAGACCGGCGAATTCAACAGCAAACCCATCGGCACCGGTCCGTTCATCCTGACACGCTATGCCAAGGATGCTCAGGTCCGCTATAAAGCCAACCCGGATTACTGGAAAGGCAAGGTTCCCAGTGAGGCGCTGATTTTCGCGATCACTCTGGACAACAACACGCGCCTGCAAAAGCTCAAGGCCAATGAATGTCAGGTTGCGCTTTATCCAAAACCTGACGATATTGCCAACATCAAAGCAGACCCCAATCTCAAGATCGACGAGATGGAGTCCATGATGACCAGCTATGTGGCGATCAACACCTCGCACAAATACCTGAGCGACGCTCGCGTGCGACAGGCGATCAATCTGGCGTTCGACAAGAAGTCCTACATCAGGGCGCTGTTCGGCGAAGGCAAGGCCACTGAAGGCGTAGGTCCGTACCCTCCGACCATGATGGGCTACGACACCGAGAGTCAGCCCACGCCTTATGACCCGGAAAAAGCCCGTGCGCTGCTCAAGGAAGCTGGCGTACCCGAGGGTCAGGTGTTTACCCTGTTCGCCCGTAACGGCGGCGCGGTGACCAACCCCAATCCGATGGTGGGCGCACAGATGCTCCAGTCGGACCTGGCCAAGGTAGGCATCAAGCTCGACATTCGCATCATGGAATGGGGCGAAATGCTCAAGCGCGCCAAGAAGGGCGAACATGACATGGTCTTCGCAGGATGGGCCGGCGACAACGGCGACCCGGACAACTTCCTGACACCCAACCTGAGCTGCGATGCAGCGAAGAATGGCGAGAACTATGCACGCTGGTGCAACAAGGAATTTGAAGCGGCAATCACCGAAGCCCGGAAAATTACCGAACCGAGCGAACGGGCTGCCCTCTATAAGCAGGCTCAAAAAGTGTTCAATCAGGAACAGCCCTGGATCAGCCTGGCTTATCCGAAGCTGTTCGTGGCAATGCGCAAAAATGTCGAAGGCTTTCATATCAGCCCGCTGACCAATAACAACTTCACCACGACCGGGGTGAAGTAGAAAAAACCACCGCCTGCGCTCCACAAGAGCAAGGGCGGTACGCCTGACCGGCTGATGAGGTACACCACAAGATGTTTAGTTTTATTGCCCGCCGGGTGGGGTTACTGATCCCTACCTTCTTCGGCATTACCCTGCTGACGTTCGCACTGATCCGTCTGATTCCGGGCGACCCTGTGGAAGTCATGATGGGCGAGCGCCGGGTTGACCCGGAAATGCACGCCCAGGCCATGGAACGCCTTGGCCTGAACAAGCCGCTCTATGCCCAGTACATCGATTACATCGGCAAGCTCGCCCAGGGCGACCTCGGTGAATCGTTGCGTACGCGCACCAGCGTCTGGACCGAGTTCACTTCGCTGTTCCCGGCAACCCTCGAGTTGTCGCTGGCAGCCCTGATCTTCGCGGGCGTCCTCGGGCTTTTGGCCGGGGTGATCGCCGCACTCAAGCGAGGGTCCCTGTTCGACCATGGGGTCATGGGGATTTCCCTCGCCGGTTATTCCATGCCGATCTTCTGGTGGGGCCTGATCCTCATCATGTTCTTCTCGGTGTCGCTGGGCTGGACGCCCGTGTCAGGGCGGATCGACCTGCTGTACGACATTCAGCCAGTGACCGGCTTCATGCTGATCGACACCCTGCTCAGCGATGAGCAAGGCGCGTTCCTCGACGCCCTTCATCACCTGATTCTTCCGGCCATCGTGCTGGGTACCATTCCGCTGGCGGTAATCGCCCGGATGACCCGTTCATCGATGCTCGAAGTGCTGCGTGAAGACTACGTGCGTACCGCAAGGGCCAAGGGCCTGTCGCCTGCACGCGTGGTGTTCGTCCACGGCCTGCGCAACGCGCTGATTCCGGTCCTGACCGTTTTCGGCCTGCAGATCGGCACCTTGCTGGCCGGTGCGGTCCTGACCGAAACGATCTTCTCCTGGCCGGGTATCGGCAAGTGGCTGATCGAAGCCATCGGCGCCCGCGATTATCCGGTCGTGCAAAACGGCATCCTGCTGATCGCCTGCCTGGTGATCCTGGTCAACTTCGTGGTGGACATCCTCTACGGCTTTGCCAACCCACGCATCCGTCACCAGCGCTGAGATCATCGATATGAGCACACCTACTCCTTCGGTAGCAGTCGATCAAAGCCTGCTTTACCCGTCCCCGTACAAAGAGTTCTGGCAAGCGTTCTCCAAGAACAAAGGTGCCGTTGCCGGCCTGATCTTCATGATCATCATCGTGTTCTGCGCGTTGTTCGCCCCCTGGGTTGCGCCGCATGACCCGAGCGAGCAATACCGTGACTTCCTGCTGACCCCGCCGGTCTGGCTGGAAGGCGGCCAGTGGCAGTTCATCCTCGGCACCGACGAACTGGGCCGCGACCTGCTGTCGCGCCTGATTCAAGGCTCGCGCCTGTCGCTGCTGATCGGCCTGTCTTCGGTGGTCATGTCGCTGATTCCCGGCATCCTGCTGGGCCTGCTGGCGGGTTTCTTCCCGCGCATTCTGGGTCCGTCGGTGATGCGCCTGATGGACATCATGCTCGCCCTGCCCTCGCTGCTGCTGGCAGTTGCCATCGTGGCGATCCTCGGCCCTGGCCTGATCAATACCGTGATCGCCATCGCGATCGTCTCGCTGCCGTCCTATGTCCGTCTGACCCGCGCTGCGGTGATGGGCGAACTGAACCGCGACTACGTGACCGCTGCACGTCTGGCCGGTGCAACCCTGCCGCGCCTGATGTTCATCACCGTGCTGCCCAACTGCATGGCACCGCTGATCGTTCAGGCCACCCTGAGCTTCTCGTCGGCGATTCTCGATGCTGCGGCACTGGGCTTCCTGGGTCTTGGCGTACAACCGCCGACGCCTGAGTGGGGCACCATGCTTGCCTCGGCCCGCGATTACATCGAACGCGCCTGGTGGGTCGTGAGCCTGCCCGGTCTGACCATTTTGCTCAGCGTGCTGGCAATCAACCTGATGGGCGACGGTTTGCGCGATGCGCTGGACCCGAAACTCAAGAACGCCGCCTGAGGAGATTCGTATGTCACTGCTTGAAATCAAGAATCTCAACGTTCGCTTCGGCGACGCCAAGGCCGTACCCGTCGTGGATGGCCTGTCCCTGAGTGTCGATAAGGGCGAAGTTCTGGCCATCGTAGGCGAGTCGGGTTCGGGTAAATCCGTGACCATGATGGCGCTGATGGGCCTGATCGACGCACCCGGCATCATCACCGCCGACGCACTCAACTTCGACGGCAAGGACCTGACCAAACTCAATTCCCGTCAGCGTCGCCGTATCATCGGCAAGGATCTGGCGATGGTGTTCCAGGACCCGATGACCGCGCTGAACCCCAGCTACACCGTGGGTTTCCAGATCGAAGAAGTGCTGCGTCAGCACCTGGGCATGTCCGGCAAGGCTGCACGTCAGCGCGCTCTGGAACTGCTGGAAAAAGTCGAGATCCCTGGCGCCGCTGCACGCCTGAATGCCTACCCGCATCAGTTGTCTGGCGGTATGAGTCAGCGCGTTGCTATCGCCATGGCGATTGCCGGCGAGCCGAAACTGCTGATCGCCGATGAACCGACCACTGCACTGGACGTTACCATCCAGGCGCAGATCATGGAGTTGCTGCTGAGCCTGCAGAAAGAGCAGGACATGGCGCTGGTGCTGATCACCCACGACCTGGCAGTTGTTGCCGAAACCGCTCAGCGGGTCTGCGTGATGTACGCGGGTCAAGCCGTGGAAGTGGGTCAGGTACCCGGTCTGTTCGACGTACCGGCGCATCCTTACAGTGAAGCGCTGCTGGCGGCGATTCCCGAGCACAGCATGGGCGCCGAGCGTCTGGCGACGCTGCCGGGCATGGTGCCTGGCCGTTACGACCGTCCGCAAGGCTGCCTGCTGTCGCCGCGCTGCCCTTACGTGCAGGACAACTGCCGCGTACAGCGTCCGGCGCTGGATCCCAAGGCCCACAGCCTTGCGCGCTGCTTCTATCCCTTGAATCAGGAGGTGGCGTGATGAGCGTCGTACTTACCGCCCGCGACCTTACCCGTCACTACGAAGTCTCGCGCGGCCTGTTCAAAGGCACGGCGCTGGTGCGCGCGCTCAACGGCGTGTCTTTCGAACTCGAAGCGGGCAAGACTCTGGCTGTGGTGGGCGAGTCCGGTTGTGGCAAGTCCACACTGGCCCGCGCACTGACCCTGATCGAAGAGCCGTCTTCCGGCTCGTTGAAAATTGCCGGTCAGGAAGTGGCTGGCGCCAGCAAGTCCGAGCGCAAGCAACTGCGCAAGGACGTGCAGATGGTGTTCCAGAGCCCGTATGCCTCGCTGAACCCCCGGCAGAAGATTGGTGATCAGCTCGGCGAACCGCTGTTGATCAACACCAACCTGTCTGCCAGCGAACGCCGCGAGAAAGTGCAGGCGATGATGGCTCAGGTCGGTTTGCGTCCCGAACACTATCAGCGCTATCCGCACATGTTCTCTGGTGGTCAGCGTCAGCGGATCGCACTGGCACGGGCGATGATGCTGCAACCGAAAGTACTGGTGGCGGATGAACCGACATCGGCACTGGACGTGTCGATTCAGGCTCAGGTGCTGAACCTGTTCATGGACCTGCAGCAGGAATTCAACACGGCCTACGTGTTCATTTCGCACAACCTGTCGGTGGTGCGTCATGTCGCCGATACCGTGCTGGTGATGTACCTGGGTCGGCCTGCGGAAATGGGTCCCAAGGAAGAGATCTACAACCGTCCGCTGCACCCGTACACTCAGGCGTTGCTGTCAGCGACCCCGACCATTCATCCTGATCCGCTGAAACCCAAGATCAAGATCGTCGGCGAGCTGCCCAACCCGCTCAACCCGCCAAGCGGCTGCGCTTTCCATAAGCGCTGCCCTTACGCGACAGAGCGCTGCGCCACCGACGTGCCGGAACTGCGTCTGGTGGACAACCGCCAAGTGGCCTGTCACTACGCGGAGCAGTTTGTCGCAGCGTGATTCTGCCTTGTGGTAATCGTGTCCGTCTGCGTGGGCACGATTACCTCAACCAGCAGACCTCAATACACATCCCGCCGATACCGCCCCTGCTCCACCAGCTCGCTGACGGCTCGTTCGCCGAGCACTTCGTTCAACACGTGATCCACACCTGATGCCATGCCCTGCAAGCTGCCGCAGATGTAGATCGCTGCGCCCTCATCCAGCCATGCTCGCAGATCTTGAGCAGCCTCGCGCAACAGATGCTGCACATAGACTTTCTCTGCCTGATCCCGCGAGAACGCCAGGTCCAGCCGTGCTAGGTCACCCGACTCCAGCCAGCCTTGCAGCTCTGCGCCGCAATGAAAATCATGCTCGCGATTGCGCTCGCCGAACAGCAGCCAGTTGCGCGTCTGACCTTGGGCGATGCGCGCTTTCAAGAGGCTGCGAAGCCCCGCGAGCCCGGTACCGTTACCCAGCAGGATCAGAGGAATCGGCTCGGCAGGCAGATGGAAGCTGCTGTTGCGACGCAGGCGCAGACTGATCGCGCTGCCTGAGGCGGCATGCTCCGTGAGCCATCCGGAACCCAGGCCCAGGCTGCCGTCCGGATGAATCTCCTGACGCACGATGAGCTGCAGACAACCATCCTCCGGAACAGAAGCAATGGAGTATTCGCGTGCGGAAACCGGCACCAGCGCGTCGATCAGCGCCTGCGCATGAAAGCCCACCAGATGAGCCCGATGCTGCGGCAACTGACGGGTCGCCAAGGCCTGAACAACCGGCTCCTGCAGGCCGTCCACATTGATCCGGGTCGCAGGATCGATGCCCAGCCCGCTGAGAAAACTCCGCACGGCTTCATCACTGTTGCGCGGCAGGATCTCGACCAGATCGCCCGCCTGCCAGTGCATCGTGCCGGGAGCGACAAGGTCCAGCAGATAGACACCCGAACCGCTGCTGCCGGGGTTCAGGTGCTCGCGCCGGGCCAGTGTCCAGTGCTCGAACACCGGGGCCTGCCAGAGCGCTGTTGGTGTGCTGCCAGTCAGTTGTCCAAGGTGATGCTGCCACTGCTGCAAGGCAACAGGGTCGGCGCTGTCGACCTCGACCGGGGCAAATAGAGTGCTGCCGCCACGCTCGGCCAGCCAGTCATGCAGACGATGAGCGAAACCGCAGAAATGCTGATACTGCCGATCACCCAGCGCCAGCACGGCATAGTTGAGGGTTTCCAGCGACAGCGGACGGCCCAGCAACTTGCGTTCGAAACCGCGCGCACTGTCCGGTGCTTCGCCGTCACCGAAGGTACTGACCACAAACAGGGCGTTGCGGCTTGCACTCAGGTCCTGCTCGGTCATGTCGCCGAGCCGCTGCACCCGCACCGGCAGACCCGCGGCCTGCAACTGCCCCGCCGTCTGCCAGGCCAGTTGCTCGGCGAAACCGCTCTGACTGGCGAACCCGATCAACCAGGCGTTGGCGTCAGGCGCAGCACCGGTCGATACATCACCTCGTGCGGCCTTGACCTGACGCTTCTTGCGTCGGCGATCCAGATACAACAGCCAGCCGGTGATGAAAAACAGCGGCATCATCAACGACGCGACCGTCATGACGATTCGGCCGACAATGCCAAAGTAGCTGCCGACGTGCAGTGCGTAATTACTGATCAGTAATTGCGCGCCCAGACTGCGCTCCGCATAACGCGAAACCGAATTGACCGCGCCACTTGCAGGATCAAGAGTGACGCTGTTCAGGGCACGCGGATGAGGTGAATCCTTGAGCAGGTAGAACACAGTGGCCGGCTGCCCGCCCGCTGACGGCAGGCGCAGGTTATAGGCCGAAAGCTCAGGGCCAGCAGTCTTTTGCAGGCTGTCCCAGATCGCGACGTAGTCCGCCACCAATGGCGCAGGCGGCGAATCCTTGCTCATATTTACGCCACGACCACCACCGCCTTTGCGTTGCTCGGCCGGTGCATCACCCAGCAGCCGGTTCAGGCCATTGCTGACCCAGTCATACGACCAGCTCAGACCGGTGATGGCGAACAGCAGATAGAACAGCAGGCACCAGGTGCCGAAAACCGAGTGCAGGTCCCAATTGAAGCTGCGTCCCTTCTTCGCCCAGTCCAGCGTCAGCCACACACGCCAGTTCAGCGCCTTGCGCGGCCAGCGCAGGTACAGACCAGACAGACAGAAGAACACCAGCACCAGCGTACACGCCGCCGTGACCTGCTTGCCCACTTCGCCCATGGCCAGAAAGCGGTGCAGTCGCAGGATGAAGTCGAAGAATTCCTCACCGACTCCGTCGCCTTTCAGCTCGCCGGTGTAAGGATCGAAATTGCGTTTGGGGCCGCGCCGCTCGCCCGGCCTGGGCGAAAAAAACACCTGAGCGACCCGATTGCCGACGGTCTCGACCCGGAGGATGGCGACGGTCAGTCCGGTCGCCGACTCCAGTCGGCGAACCAGTTCGACAGGCGGCAGGGTTTCGCCCTGCGGCTGGACCAGCAACACGTTCGGATTGAGCGCATCGAGGATTTCGTCCTCGAACGAGTACAGCGCGCCGGTGATGCCCATCAACGCCAGCACCAGCCCTGCCGTGATCCCGAAGAACCAGTGCAGCTGAAACAATACCTTTTTCAATACTCGCTACCCTCACCCGCCTGCCCGGACGCCCACTTTGATACTCGAAGGCGTCGCCTGTCTGTCTTCATACGGCGCTGCGGCCTTATACAGAAAAACCCCGCCTACCGAAATAAGCGGGGTCTGCCTTGCACCGCTTCCTAGAAGTGGAAGTTGGCGCTCATCAAAGCGGTGCGGCCAGCGGCGACGTGCGCGTAGTGGGTCTGGAACACTTGATCGAAGTAACGCTTGTCGGTCAGGTTCTGGACGTTGAGCTGCAGGTCGACGTTTTTCGTTAATGCGTACGTGGCCATTGCATCGTAACGCCAGTAGGACGGGACTTCGACCGAATTGGCTTCGTTGCCGAAACGGGAATCGACATAGGTCGCGCCACCGCCTACGGTCAGTTTGGGTATCAACTGATACGTGGACCACAGGTTGAAGCTGTTGCGTGGCGTGTTGGGCATGTGATTGCCCTCGTCCGCCGCCAGCGTGGTCTTGACCAGTTCACTCTCCATGTAGGTATAACCGCCATACACTTTCCAGCGACTGGTCAGATTGCCCGCGTAGGTGAATTCCACACCCTGAACGCGCTGCTCGCCGTCGAGTACCTGAAAGGTGGTGTTGTCCGGGTCAGTGATCCGCGCGTTGGTCTTGTCGGTGCGGAACAGGGCAGCGGTCAGCGACAGGTCGTCACCGAAGAAATCCCACTTGGTGCCCAGCTCGTAGTTGCGGTTCTTTTCCGGATCGAGGTCGGCGTTGTTGGCCGCCAGTTCAAGGCCACCGTTGCCGCTGGTTTCACCGGACGGGTTGCTGGACGTGGACAGCGCGGCGTAAACGCTGCCGTTCGGCGCAGGCTTGTAGACGACGCCCAACTGGTAATTCCAGAGCTGGGTGGTCTTCTGGCGATCGAAGTTGGCCGCAGGCGTTGCGCCACGTGCCGTCGCAAAACCGCTGGAGCGCGTGTCGTAGTGGTCGTAGCGCAGGCCCATGTTCACCGACCACTGCTCATTGAGGGTCAGGGTGTCGAACACGTAGGCAGCGCTGGTCTTGGTGTCGGTATCGGTGTAGGCGAGGCTGTCGGAGATCCGCCCGTTCCAGGCATCCTTCGGCGAAGGATCCGCAAGGCTGGTGCAGTCGCCGGACCTGAACAACACCGCCGAGCAGGTGCTGGCAATCGCGCTGCCATTGGCATTGGTGATTGTGTAAGGACGGTTATGCGTGTCCTGATAGGAGAACTCGACGCCGGTCACCAGACTGTGGCTGATGAAGCCGGTGTCGAACTTGCTGGTCAGGTCAGTCTGGTTGACGAAACCGCTGGACGTCGAGTTACGGCTTTTGGCCGAACGCGACACGCTGCCATTGGCGACGTTGCCTCGGCTGTCATCCGGGTTGGTGACCACATAATCCAGCGTCGAACGCGACATGCGGAAACTGTTGGAGAGCGTCACGCTGTCGTTCAGGTCGTGCTCGATGCGCACAGTGCCGCTGTCGTTGCTGCTCTTGCGGTAGTCGCGACCGGTCAGGCCGTAGAAGTTGCTCTTGTCGACACTGGCCGGCTTGTCGACGATGTACTTGCTGCGGCCCGGCGTAGACGTCAGCGGGATGCCGTAGTCAGGCATGTCGTCGGTTTCAAGGTGGTAGTAATCCACCTTGATGCGGGTGTCGGTGCCCAGACCGAACGCAAACGAAGGCGCCACGCCCCAGCGGCTGGTCTCGACGTTGTCGCGCCCGGCGACATTGGCATCGTGCTTCATGAGGTTCAGGCGAAACGCCGAGGTGTCGGTCATCTGCTGGTTGACGTCCAGCGTGTAGCGCTGGGTCTGGTCGGAGCCAAAGGTGTAACCGCCGTTGTAGGCGTTGCCCAGATGCGCGCCCTTGGTGATCAGGTTCAGGCTGCCACCGGTGGAACCCGCACCTGTGAATGCAGAGCCAGGGCCTTTACTGACCTCGACCGATTCAATGTTGAAGATCTCGCGGGACTGGGCCGCCACATCACGCATGCCGTCGACGAACACGTCACTTTCAGCGTTGAAGCCACGAATGATTGGCCGGTCAGCAGCGGGATTGCCGCCCTCGCCTGCGCCAAAGGTAATGCCCGGCGTGGTGCGCAACGCTTCGGTCAGCGTGGTCGCACCGGTGTCACGGATGACCTGCTGAGGGATGACGGTGACGCTTTTCGGCGTGTCGCGCAGCGGCGCCGTGTACTTCTTCGAGGCCGAATCTTCGGACTTGTAAGAGGCATCAGCCTGTTCACCGTTGATGTTCGTCGCCCCCAGCGACAAGGCCTTTTCGTCTGTGTTCTCAGCGGCGTGAACCATGTGAGCAGCAGACATCGCCGCGATGGCGACCCCGACCGCAGAAGCAATCGAGCGTTGCGAACCCGCATGAAGCGACAGTGTTTGACGTGACATTGTAAATCCTCCCCCAAGGCAGTCGAGGCGGCGGAATATAGTGCAAACACGTATCGGTAGCAATTGAGATACATTAACATTTACGAAAATATATTATTTCTGCACATCCTCTTCACAAAGCTTTCACAGAAGATTCGATTCAGCTTCATACAGCCATATACAGCCGCAATGGGAATCACTACCATTCGCAATCTTCTACCTTTTCGGTGCTCTCATGCTCCTTCACATTCCTGGTGTTTTTGATCGCGACGAAGTCGCCCGCATCCGTGAAGCTTTGGAGCAGACCGACTGGGCGGATGGAAAAATCACTGCCGGATTTCAGTCGGCCAAGGCCAAGCACAACCTGCAGTTGCCGGAAGCGCATCCATTGGCGAGGGAAATCGGTGCAGCACTGCTGGAGCGGTTGTGGCGCAATCCACTGTTCATGTCTGCAGCCCTGCCCCACAGGATTTTCCCGCCGCTGTTCAACTGCTACCGGGAAGGTGGCAACTTCGACTTCCACATCGACAATGCGGTACGTCAGCCACCGGGTGGTGCCGAGCGCGTGCGCACCGATATTTCGTCCACGCTGTTTTTCAGTGATCCCGACGATTACGACGGTGGCGAACTCGAGATTCAGGACACCTTCGGTACAAGGCAGATCAAACTGCCCGCCGGCGACCTGCTGATCTACCCGGCCACCAGCCTGCACAAGGTCAACGCTGTGACACGCGGTGCACGTTACGCCTCGTTCTTCTGGACCCAGAGTCTGGTGCGCGAGGACAGTCAGCGTGCCCTGCTTTTCGAGATGGACACCGCTATCCAGCAGCTCACCCTGGAGGTGCCCGATCACCCTTCGCTGATCCAGTTGACCGGCACCTATCACAACCTGCTGCGCCGCTGGGTCGAGGTCTGACCATGAGCTGGAACCTTGCCCGCAAGGAATGGCTGAACATCGACGATCTAAGAGCGATGCTCGAAGAAAGCCCGGCGCAGGCAGCCAAGGCGATTCTCGCCGCCGCTGCCCAGGGCAACGTCGAGGCGCACGCGCTGTTGGGCCAGATCCTGCTCGACGGCAGCGGCATTCAGCGTGATCAGGCGCTGGCCATAACCTGGTTCGGAATCGCCGCCAACCAGGGCCATTCGATGGCCCGCAACATGCTAGGGCGCTGCTTCGAACATGGCTGGGGCTGTACGCCGGATCTGCTCCAGGCGGCGCTGCATTACCGGCTGGCTGCCGAACAGGGACTGGATTGGGGGCTCTACAATCTGGGCAACCTGCTCGCAACAGGGCGTGGTGTCGAGCAGGATCACCGACAGGCCATGGACTGCTATCGCAAGGCCGCCACTCTGGGGCACGCCAAGTCGATGAACCTGTTGGGGCGTTATCTGGAAGAAGGTGTTACGGGGCACCGTGACCTGTCAGCGGCGCACGAGTGCTACAGACGCTCGGCAGAAGGCGGGGATTTTCGCGGTCAGTTCAGTCATGCAACCGTGCTGGCAGAAAGCGGGGATATCGAACAGGCGCTGGGCTGGCTGAAAAAGGCGCTGGCGGGAGGGAATCTGAATTTTCTGAGGGTGGGACGCAAGGTCCTGCTTGATGCGACGCATCCGGACATTCAACGCATGGCCACTGATTACTTTCAGCGCGCCGCCGCCATCGGTGACGAATCGGACCAGATGGCGTTGCGTGACTTCTCTGCCCGGCCTGCCTGAAGCGCGGAGCACCTCAGGCAGACCAATCGGCAACGTGCTTACAGGTAGAAAGCCTTCAATGGCGGGAAGCCGTTGAATTCCACTGCGCTGTAGCTGGTGGTGTACGCACCGGTCGACAACCAGTACATGCGGTCACCGATGGCCAGGTTCAGCGGCAGGCCGTACTTGTAGTTCTCGTACATGATGTCGGCGCTGTCGCAGGTAGGACCGGCGATGACCACTTCTTCCATCTCGCCCTTTTTCTCGGTCCAGATCGGAAACTTGATGGCTTCGTCCATGGTTTCGATCAGGCCGGAGAACTTGCCCACATCGGTATAAACCCAACGCTCGACGGCAGTACGCGACTTGCGCGCAACCAGTACCACTTCGCTGACCAGAATACCGGCGTTGGAGATCAGCGAACGGCCTGGCTCCAGGATGATTTCCGGCAGGTCGTCACCGAAGTCTTCCTTCAGGAAGCGGATGATTTCCTCGGCATAGGTTTCCAGGCTGTTGGTACGGGTGATGTAGTTGGCCGGGAAGCCACCACCCATGTTGATCAGCTTGAGCACGATGCCGTCTTCTTCTTTCAGACGCTCGAAGATCACTTTGACCTTGGCAATCGCGGCGTCCCAGACGCTGATGTCGCGCTGCTGGGAACCTACGTGGAACGAGATGCCGTAAGGCACCAGACCCAGGTCACGGGCCAGGATCAGCAGGTCCATGGCCATGTCGGTCTGGCAGCCGAATTTGCGCGACAGAGGCCAGTCAGCCGTGGTCGAACCTTCGGTCAGGATACGGACATAGACTTTCGAGCCCGGTGCTGCCTTGGCGATGTTGCGCAGGTCGGCTTCGGAGTCGGTGGCGAACAGGCGCACGCCCTTCTCGTAGAAGTAGCGGATGTCCTTGGACTTCTTGATGGTGTTGCCGTAGCTCATGCGATCCGGGGTCACGCCGCAGCTCATGACCTTGTCCAGCTCGTAGATCGACGCGATGTCGAAGCTCGAACCCTTGTTCTTCAGCAGCTCAATGATTTCGACTGCAGGGTTGGCCTTGACGGCGTAGTAGACCTTGGCGAAATCGAAGCCTGCGCGCAGGTCATCGTAGGCCTTGCTGATGATGTTGGTATCAATGACCACGAAAGGTGTTTCTTGCTTGTCAGCGAACGCCTTCATTTTCTTGAAGGTTTCGGCTGCGTAGTAGTCTTCGACATTGATCGTCATGCTGCTGGAACTCCTGTCTGGCAAACGGAATTGGTAAATGGGTGCAAATGAACGTCCTCCGTATCCCCACTTTGGTTCGCCTACTTCCCAAGGCATGTCGCCGAAAGCAAAAAGGCCACTGAAGGGCTTGCCTTCCTGGCCTTGCTGTCTCGTCGTCAGTACTTGAGCCGGATGGATCGTTTCCAGCATGGACGTTCGGCGCGAACTTTAGGGCGTGAGGGGGCTGAGATCAACAAAAAATGTCGCGTTTTTACACGCGTTCGTCGCGGCCGCTGCACTGGCCTCCTGTGTAACGGACCGATGTGACAGGCTGATGTTCCTTGGCGAGGGTAATCCCCGTTGATTTAGAGACGTCAAAAGACGCAGAGTTTCGCCTGGCCCCAGCCCTATGCTCGCGTCATCTGTTGCCCTGCTAGCAAAAATACGAGTAGGCAGACGCATTTGAAAACGCAACGCTATTGCTCAGACCCAGACATGCTCAGGAGCAAGCGGCGATGAAAGATTGCACTGGACTCTCATATCGCTATCGCTACGATCCGCTGGATCGCTTGGCCAGCAGTGGGCTCTCGACACAGACCCGTATTCAACGGTTCTATCAGAACGACCGCCTGACGACCGAACTTCAGGGCAATGTGCAGCGTTCGATCCTGCAATACGAGCAACAGTTGCTGGCTGAGCAGCGTCATGATAATGGCCACCTGGAAATGTACGCGCTCGCCACCAACGTACAACGCTCGGTACTGGCCGCGCAGGGTAAGTCCCATCAAGACAACGCCGTTTATACGCCTTACGGCCATCCTGCTTTACGGGAAAGCCCTTTTTCCATCCTCGGTTTCAGCGGAGAAAGGCCTGACCCGGCGACCGGACACTATGCTCTGGGCAACGGTCGGCGGGTGTTCAATCCGGTATTGATGCGTTTTCATAGCCCTGACTCACTAAGCCCTTTCGCAGAGGGCGGGCTTAATGCTTATGCCTATTGCAGTGGCGACCCTGTGAACCGGTCAGACCCAAATGGACGGTCTTGGCAATTCCTGGCAACGGCACTGGACCGACTTTCAACGTCATCGGCAGGCCCTTTGACCTTGGGAACAATCTCAAAACCAATAACAAACTTTCGCTCAATAGCGATCGGCATAGACACTTTCGAAGACACCTACAAAGGAAAGCTTCGTTTAAACATAATGGCTCATGGCGGCGTAGCACGTGAGCCGATTGATCAGGGCGGCAGAAGCTTTTCTTACATTGTATCGGACGCAAAACCGTTGAATTCAGACAGGCTGCTGGCTTTACTTTATGAGCATGATGTCCGCCTTGGCAGGTATCGCAACATCAGGTTGCTATCGTGTGCCTTAGCGGATGCCGAGTTGAGCTTTCTTGCAAAACTTTCGGGTATCACAGGCAAACCTGTGAAAGGTTTTTCGGGGCAAGTCAGTGCCTTTGAGCACCCTCGGAGGAAAAACGTACCTATTGGTTCAATTGACGAATCCGTTAAAAAAATTGTGATCCATAAAAACCGTGGCTTGATGGGCAAAATTTTCAGGCCGTACACCCCTAAAACATTCCTGCCCACCGATAACATCAGACATAGTTCATGAATCTCCCCCTCGACTGCGGCGTAAATCAATGCGTCCAGAAGTAAAAGCCCTGCGCATTGAGCGCAGGGCTTTCATCATCAGCTTTGCACTTCAGCCGCTGCAATTTCAGCCGGCGACACAATGCTGGTCTTCATGCCACGCGAACGACCCGAACTCAGGTAAGCCGCGATCGACTCCTGGGTCACTTCACCCAGGAACACGTTCTCGGCATCCAGCACCGGCAGCCACGAGCGGTTGAACTCGTACATGCGCGACAGCAGGATACGCAAGTGCTCGTCGTACGCGGCCGTGCCGTTGAATTCGCGCAGGAACTGGGCGCAGGTGCCCTGCTGACGGTGCAGGTCGCGACGGCGGACGTAGCCCATTGCCTTGTTTTCGCTGTCGGTCACGACGATGTAACGACGGTCGTTTTCGTCCATCACTTCCAGCGCATCGGCCACCGGGGTTTCCGGGCTGACCGATGGTGCGTTGTCGGCAGCGTCTTCGGCCTTGACCAGCAGCAGGCGCTTCAAGGTGCTGTCCTGGCCGACGAAGCTGCTGACAAACTCGTCTGCAGGGTGCGCCAGCAAGGTGTCCGGGTGATCGATCTGCAGCAGCTTGCCGCCACGGAAGATCGCGATCTTGTCGCCCAGTTTGATCGCTTCGTCGATGTCGTGGCTGACCATGATCACGGTCTTGTTCAGCGCGCGCTGCATCTCGAAGAATTCGTTCTGGATCATCTCGCGGTTGATCGGGTCGACCGCACCGAACGGTTCGTCCATCAGCAACAACGGCGCGTCGGCCGCCAGTGCACGGATCACACCGATACGCTGCTGTTGGCCACCGGACAGTTCACGCGGGTAGCGATGCAGGTACTGCTTGGGTTCCAGCTTGATCATGCTCATCAGTTCGCGGGCACGATCATGGCAGCGCTGCTTGTCCCAGCCCAAGAGCTTGGGCACGACCACGATGTTTTCTTCGATGGTCATGTTCGGGAACAGGCCGATCTGCTGGATCACGTAACCGATGTTGCGACGCAGGGTCACTTCGTCCAGGTCCGTGGTGTCTTCACCGTTGATCAACACCTTGCCGGAAGTCGGCATGATCAGGCGGTTGATCATTTTCAGCGTGGTGCTCTTGCCGCAGCCCGACGGACCGAGGAAAACGCAGATCTCGCCTTCGTTGACGGTGAGGCTGACCGAGTCGACAGCCTTCACTTCTTTGCCGTTGCTCTGGAAAGTCTTGGAGAGGTTCTGGAGTTCGATCATTTGAGGAGTCCTTTTGGAGTCAGCGTGCGTTGCAGCCATTGCAGGAGCAGGTCGGCGATGATGGCCAGAATGCTGACCAGTACCGCGCCGACGATCAGCATCGACATATCGCTGCGGCTGATTGAAGCGAGAATGAGTACACCCAGACCACCGGCACCGATGGTCGCGGCGATGGTCATGACACCGATATTCATCACCACGGCGGTGCGTACACCGGCGAGGATGACGGGCACGGCAATCGGCAGCTCGACCATGCGCAGGCGCTGGCCGAAGGTCATGCCAATGCCCTTGGCGGCTTCGCGAATACCCGGTTCAACACCCGTCAGGGCCAGGTAGGTATTGCGCATGATCGGCAACAGGGAATAGAGGAACACGGCAGTGATGGCCGGCATCGGGCCAAGGCCCTGACCGAACTTGGAGTAGAACGGCAGCAGCAGGCCGAACAGGGCAATCGACGGCACGGTCAGCAGCACGGTCGCGCTGGCCTGCAGGGGACCGGCCAGCACCGGGAAGCGCGTCATCAGTACGCCCAGCGGCACACCGATAAGGATGGCCAGGGTCACCGCAATGCCGACCAGCGTGATGTGCTGCCAGGTCAGTTGCAGGACCTGAGCCCAATCCAGATGGGAGAAGGCGCTCAAGAAACTCATATCGTCTCCTTCCTTAATTCAGGGGATGCTGACGCAGGAAATCTGCGGCAACCGAGGATGGGCTTTCATGGCCGACATCGACGCGGGCGTTGAGGTCGATCATGGTCTGGTTGTCCAGAAGCTCAGCCAGCGGCTTGAGCAGCGTGGCGATCTCCGGATGCGCATCCAGATACTCCTGACGAATCACCGGCGCAGCGGTGTAGTCCGGGAAATAGCGCTTGTCGTCTTCCAGCACCTTGAGTTTGAACGCGTTCAGGCGGCCGTCGGTGGTGTAGACCAGACCGGCAAACACCTGACCATTACGCAGCGCGGTGTAGACCAGACCCGCGTCCATCTGCCGGGTGTTTTCACGACCGAGATTCATGTCGTAATGCTTGACCATCCCCACCAGACCGTCGGAACGGTTGGCGAACTCGGTGTCCAGCGCTACGACATGACCCTCTTTGGCTTCATCCTTGAGCACCTTGGTCAGGTCGCTCATGGTGTTGACCTGTGGATACTTGTCCGCAACCTTCTGCGGCAGTGCCAGTGCGTAGGTGTTGTTGAACTTCGACGGCGAAAGCCAGACCAGGCCTTTCTTCGCATCGACTTCCTTCACGCGGGCGTAGGTCTGCTCGCTGTCGAGTTTCTCGTCGATGTGGTTATAGGCCACCAGCGAGACGCCGGTGTATTCCCACAACAGGTCCAACTGGCCGCTTTCCTGAGCGCTGCGCGCCAGGTTGCTGCCCAGACCACCGGTGATCTGCACGTTGTAGTTCTTGGTACGCAGGTATTGCGCCGTCAGTTCGGCCAGCAGCGTCTGCTCGGTGAACACGCGTGCGCCGACGCGCAGCAGCGGTTGTTCAGCCGCCTGGGACAGTGCCGGGAACAGCAGGGCAAAGCCTAAAAACAAACATAACTTCTTCATGGTATTTCCTTCGCTCAGCGAGTCAGGCCGCGTTCAAGCCACAGGCGGCTGGCAATGATCACCAGACCGTCGAGCAGCAACGCCAGCAGAGCGGTACAGGCAGCGCCCAGCACCAGTTGCGGCTGATTGTTCAGGGCGATGCCCGGGAAGATCAGGCTGCCCAGGCTGTTGGCGCCGATGAGAAAGGCCAGCGGCGCAGTACCGACGTTGATCGCCAGCGCAACCCGCACACCACCGATGATGATCGGCACGGCATTGGGCAGTTCGACACGCCACAGCACCTGACGTTGCGTCATGCCGATGCCGACGGCGGCTTCCTTGAGTGAGCCCTGCACGTTCTTCAAGCCTTCGTAGGTGTTGCGCACAATGGGCAACAGCGAGGCGAGGAACAGCGCGAAGATGGCGGGTCCGCTGCCGATCCCGAGAATCCCGAGGGCAATGGCCAGAACGGCGAGAGGTGGGACGGTGTTGCCGATGTTGAAGATCTGCATGAAGCGTTCAGCACGGCCAACCATGCTGGGTCGGCTGAGGGCAATGCCTGCCGGAATACCGACCACCAGGGCCGCGAGCATCGAAAACAGAACCAGCAGCAGGTGAGCCTGGAGATAGAACAGCAGGTCATCCTGGTATTGCGTGATGGTACTAATGCCGATCCAGTGGATCAGCAGGGCCAGGAGCGCGATAACAACCGCGCCTCCCAATAGCCCCTTGCCATAGCGATTTGCCACGGGCGGACTCCTTATTTCAGTCGGCGAACGCGTTTGCCTGGGCGACCGTGCGGGGCGCCAGCAATAACGTTCGCGAAGAGCAGCGGGTGGGTCGCCATAGAGGGTGTGACCTCGGCGATAACACAAGCCATGAGCGCAGCTTCGTCAAGCCAACATGCTGATGAATCAGCCCCTGAAGTTGGCCTCGGTACTGGCCTTGACGGGGGAATGGACGTCTCCAAGACCCGAAAGGTTCCCACATGAGACATTAACTGGCCATCCCCGATTGACTGAACGGCTCGGTTATTGCCCGGAGTTGAGCTATAATCTGCGCCCTTTTTCAATCCCATTCCAGGCGATTTCCCATGACCCAACAGGCCGCCGAAGTCGCGAAACGCCGCACTTTCGCCATTATTTCCCACCCGGACGCCGGTAAAACCACCATCACGGAAAAGCTGCTTCTGATGGGCAAGGCCATTTCCGTCGCGGGTACGGTCAAATCGCGTAAATCCGACCGTCACGCCACATCCGACTGGATGGAAATGGAGAAACAGCGCGGCATCTCCATCACGACCTCCGTCATGCAGTTCCCGTATCGCGATCACATGATCAACCTGCTGGACACCCCGGGCCACGAAGACTTCTCGGAAGACACCTACCGCACCCTGACGGCGGTCGACTCGGCCCTGATGGTTCTGGACGGCGGTAAAGGTGTCGAGCCACGCACCATCGCCCTGATGGACGTCTGCCGTCTGCGCGACACGCCGATTGTCAGCTTCATCAACAAGCTGGACCGCGACATCCGCGACCCGATCGAACTGCTGGACGAGATCGAAGCCGTCCTCAAGATCAAGGCGGCGCCTATCACCTGGCCGATCGGTTGCTACCGTGACTTCAAGGGTGTGTATCACCTGGCCGATGACTACATCATCGTCTACACCGCCGGTCACGGGCATGAGCGCACCGAAACCAAGATCATCCAGAACCTGGACTCCGACGAAGCCCGCGCCCACCTGGGTGACGAGTACGACCGCTTCGTCGAGCAACTGGAGCTGGTGCAGGGCGCCTGCCACGAATTCAACCAGCAGGAGTTCATCGACGGTCAGCTGACGCCGGTGTTCTTCGGGACCGCGCTGGGCAACTTCGGTGTCGATCACGTGCTCGATGCCGTGGTCAATTGGGCGCCAATGCCGCTGGCCCGCGTCGCCAACGAGCGCACCGTGGAGCCGGAAGAAGAGAAATTCAGCGGCTTCGTGTTCAAGATCCAGGCGAACATGGACCCCAAGCACCGCGACCGTATCGCGTTCATGCGTATCTGTTCGGGCCGCTACGACAAGGGCATGAAAATGCGCCATGTGCGTCTGGGCAAGGACGTGCGGATCGGTGATGCCCTGACCTTCTTCTCCTCGGAACGCGAGCAGCTGGAAGAGGCCTACGCAGGCGATATCATCGGCCTGCACAACCACGGCACCATCCAGATCGGCGACACCTTCACCGAAGGCGAAGGTCTGGGTTTCACGGGTATTCCACACTTCGCACCCGAGCTGTTCCGTCGCGTGCGTCTGAAGGATCCGCTCAAGTCCAAGCAGTTGCGCCAGGGTCTGCAGCAATTGGCCGAAGAAGGCGCCACGCAGGTGTTCTTCCCGCAGCGCAGCAACGACATCATTCTCGGCGCCGTTGGTGTGCTGCAGTTTGACGTGGTCGCCAGCCGCCTGAAGGAAGAGTACAAGGTCGAATGCGCCTACGAGCCGATCACCGTGTGGTCAGCCCGCTGGATCGAATGCGCCGACAAGAAGAAGCTCGAAGAGTTTGAAAACAAGGCCGTGGAAAACCTGGCGCTGGACGGTGGTGGTCACCTCACCTACCTGGCCCCTACCCGCGTGAATCTGGCGCTGATGGAAGAGCGCTGGCCCGACGTGAAATTCCGCGCCACTCGCGAGCATCATTGATCGACTGAAGTGCTCTGGACGCTCTGCACCGCATTCGAGAGCGGACGCGGAGCGTCCTGGGCGGCGTTACCACGCGGAGCGCTCGTCGTTATACACAAATCGACCTGAAGGAACGCGGTGCCCGAAAGTGGGAGCGGACTTGTCCGCGAATACAGCGTTTCAGACGCTGGATCTTTGTCGGATGTACCATCTTTCGCGGACAAGTCCGCTCCTACGACCGAAATCGCGCCCGCTCCAGATGCTCATCGCGATTTGCGTATAAAGATGAGCGCAGGAGCGTGGTAACGATCAATCATCAATGGCGGTTCAAGGCTTCTTCTTGCGCGGCCCGGTGTTGAAAACCGGGACCTTGCGCACAGGTTTGACTGCCGGTGCCGGCTCGGAATCGCCGCTGTCGACCCACTTGCCCAGATTACGCTTGCTGCCCGAGACCTTGGGCTTTTTCGGCTTCTTGGGTTTCTTGAGGATCTGTCCGCTGGCATCGGTGCTCGGCACGCGGTGCTCTGGTTCGAAATCCTGTTCTTCACGACGCTCCAGGGTCTGACGGGTCAGCACTTCGATGGCCGACAGCAGCTCGACTTCATCGGCGCACACCAGCGAAATCGCCTCGCCGGTCAGGCCTGCACGGCCAGTACGACCGATACGGTGGATGTAGTCTTCGGCCACAATCGGCAGGTCGAGGTTGACCACGGTCGGCAGGTCGTCAATGTCCAACCCACGCGCCGCCACATCGGTCGCCACCAGAATCTTCACTTCATTGCTCTTGAAACGGTCCAGCGCACGCTGACGGGTTGCCTGAGGCTTGTCGCCATGAATGCCGTCTGCGTTCAGACCCAGCGCCTGCAGGCGGTCCACCAGTTGATCGACGCCTACGCGGGTCTTGGCGAACACCAGCACCTGACCCCAGCGATGCTTTTTCATCAGATGGATGAACAGGTCGGCCTTGCGCTTTTTATCCACCGTCACGACCCACTGCTTGACCGATGCCGCCGCCACGTTGCGCGGGCTGACTTCGATGGTCAGTGGGTCATCCAGCATCTGCGAGGCCAGCAGGCGGATCGGATCGGAGAACGTCGCGGAAAACAGCAAGGTCTGGCGACGCTTCGGCAGCGCGGCGTAGATCCCACGCAGTTCCTCGGCAAAGCCCAGGTCCAGCATGCGGTCGGCTTCGTCGAGGATCAGGGTCTGCAATTGCGAGAACTTGACCGCGTTCTGGCGATGCAGGTCGAGCAGGCGACCGGGCGTGGCGACCAGCACGTCAACGCCTTTGCGCAGTTTCATCATCTGCGGGTTGATGCTCACCCCGCCGTAGACCGCGTAAGTGCTCAACGGCAGGTGCTCGGCATACTGACGAATGCTTTCGTGAACCTGTTCGGCCAGTTCGCGGGTCGGTGCCAGCACCAGCGCACGAATGGTGTTGGGGGCAACTTTCGGCCCTTCCATCGTCAGACGCTGCAACAGCGGCAGCGCAAAACCTGCGGTCTTGCCGGTGCCGGTCTGGGCGGCCGCCATCAGGTCACGGCCAGCCAGAACCGGAGGAATCGCCTGTGCCTGCACAGGGGTCGGAGTCTGGTAGCCAAGCGCATCAAGCGCGCGCAGCAAGGGTTCGATCAGGCCGAGAGAGGCGAATGTCATGGGAGTACCGTAGGAAAAATCAGCGCAAGGCGCGCAGTTTACCCTGTCCGGCCCGCATCGGTTAGCTTGTACGCGCTGAGACGGTTTCCTGAGGGGGCGGCCTGCGCCATTGCGGCAAGCCGATCAGCACCACGCCGCTGATGATCACCACCATCGCCAGGCACTCGGGCAGACCGATCGTTTCGCCCGCGAACACGACACCCAGCAACACCGCTACCGCAGGGTTGACGTAGGCATAACTGGTTGCCGCCGCCGGACGCACGTTCTTGAGCAGGTACATGTAGGCACTGAACGCGACGATAGAACCGAACACCACCAGGTACAGCAGCGCGCCCCAACCCGCCGCTGTCGGCATCTGTTCCAGACGTTCGCCACTCAAAAAACTGCCGATCAGCAACGTCGCGCCCGCAACCAGCATTTCCGCACCACTGGCCATAGGCCCTTTGGGCAAGGTCAGGTGCTTGCTCAGCACCGAACCGAATGCCCAGGCCGCTGCAGCGAAAATAACCAGCGCGGCGCCATAAGGGCTGGCTTGCAGGTTCGAGCCCATATTCAGCAGACCAATGCCGATCAGGCCCAGAATGATGCCGGCCCATTCCAGGTTGGTGGTGCGATTACCCCAGAACAGGCCGAACAGCAGGGTAAACAGCGGCATGGTCGCGACTGACAACGCGGCGATCCCAGACGCCACGCCGGCATGCTCGGCCAGCGTCACACCGCCGTTTCCGCAGGTCAGTAACAGAAAACCGATCACCGCCGCGCCTTTCCACTCGGCCCAGGTCGGTGCCGGCACGCCGCGAAAGCGCAGAAATCCATACATCAGGGACCCGGCAATCAGAAACCGGATACCGGCCATCATCAACGGCGGCCAGGACTCGACGCCGATCCGAATGACCAGATAGGTAGAGCCCCAGATCAGATACAGGGCCAGAAAGGCACCGATGAGCAACGGCGAAAAACGAACGGACTGCGGCATGTTCAGGCTCGAAAATCATTGTTATGGTGAGCTTATTGTATGAAGGCAAACCGCGAATATTAAGCAGACAAACCTTTTTAACCGCCCGTCAAACTTACGATTCGACGCTTGTTTGGCGGTTTTACCTTGGTTTTCAAAAACAGCACAAACGCCACCGGAGACTGCAATGATCCTGGACAAATACGATCGGATTCTGCTCGACGCGCTGCTGCAAAACGGCCGCGCCTCGTTCGCTCAACTGGCGAAGCTGGTCAACCTTTCGGCACCCGCCGTTGCCGAGCGTGTCGCCAAGCTGGAAGCCAGCGGGGTCATCACCGGGTATGAGGCGAAAGTCGATCTGTCGAAGGTGGGCTTGCCGATTCAATGCATCATCGAACTGCGCATGGGTAGTCATGGCAATCAGCAGGCATATGACGATCTTTGGAAAATACCGGAGTTGATCCAGTGCCACCGGGTGACCGGCGACCCCTGCGTGATCATGCGCGCTGCCGTGGATTCGATGCCCCATCTGGAAGACCTGATCAACCGCATCGCGCAGTTCGGCTTCAGTAAGACATCGATTGTGCTGTCGACAGCCGTGGAGCGAAGCCTGCCGTCAGGCCATCTGGTGCCTCAGGGCAGACAGGAAAGCAGCAAGGAGCGAAAAACGCTCAAAGCCCGCGCTGACGCTTGATGGCTTCACCGATCTTCGCCGCCGGGACTTTCTGCAGCGAGCACAGCAACTGATGGGAGACACCCGCCAGGCCGTGTTTCTGACGCAGCTCGTTAGTCAGATAGGCCGTCAGGTTGGCCGCCATCTCGGCATCGGCCATGGCCCGGTGAGCCTTGCCGGTATTGGGCAGGCGGGCGTAATGGGTCAGGGTGCCGAGCTTGTGATTGGGCGCGCCCGGCATCAGACGTCGGGCGAGCAGCATAGAACAGGCAAAGCTCTGTTCACGCGTGCGCTCGATACGCGACAGCTCGTAGTCCCAGAACTTCTGGTCGAACGAGGCGTTGTGCGCCACCAGCGGCGTCGAACCGACGAAATCGCACACATCGCCCATCACCCGCTCGGCACTGGGCGCGGTGCGAATCATGTTATTGCTTATACCAGTCAGCCCTTCGATGAACGCGGGGATGCGCACACCGGCATTCATCAGGCTCTGGTAGCGATCGACGATACGCCCCTGTTCCATGATGACCACGGCAATCTCGGTCGCACGGCAACTGTGGCCAGGCGAGATTCCGGTGGTTTCAAAGTCGATGACTGCAATACGTTCCAACACGTTGGTCCAACCCTTGAATTCATTTCAACAACAACGCGCCTTCGATGGGCACGTAACGACTGGCGGCGCGGATCAGCGAATTGGCAGTCAGCCCCGGCACGCCATAGGCCACCGCTTCTACGCCATGTTTGCTGATGATGCGTTCGAGCAGCATGTCGAAATCGCCATCACCCGACGCCAGCACCACTTCATCGACCTGCGGCGCGAAGTCCATGATATCGATGGTAATGCCCACATCCCAGTCCCCTTTTGCTGAACCGTCGCTGCGCTGGATGTACGGTTTGAGCCGCACAGTGAAGCCCAGATTGCGAAGGATCTGCTGGAACTGCTGCTGCTTGCTGTCGCCCCGGTCGATGGCATACGCAAAGGCATGGACGATCTCGCCACGCTTGCTGATGTCCGCCCACAAAGCGGCGTAATTGAAATGACAGCCATGCGCCTGGCGCACGGTGTAATAGAGGTTCTGCACATCGGCGAACACCGCGATCTTCTTCACCGCAATTCCTCATGACGCAGGCTGGCCCCTGCGGTTACAGCGATCCGGAACGTGGATCGGCGTCCAGTATGCCAGCTTGAGCCGGGAATTGAGGGATCGATTGGTCAGCCTGCCCACTCAGAGTATGGGCACGATCAGACACACAGTGATCGTTCCCACGCTCTGCGCTCATCGTTATACACAAGTCCTCTTGAAGGAATACGATGATGATCGTTCCAACGCTCTGCGTGGGAATGCCTCCCAGGACGCTCCGCGTCCGCTCTCGAATGTGGCGCAGATGTGTGCCACATTCGAGGGCGTTATCCACGTCATGCGCTCGGCTCACCGAATCCCCAGTCTGTGCCATTTGTGACGCGGAGCGTCACGGGAGGCATGCCCACGCGGAGCGATGGGCACGATCAGTGTCGAGGCGGACTTGTGTATAACGATGAGCGCGGAGCATGGGCACGATCAGATTATCTCGCTCAGGCGAACCAGCCGCCCTCAAACAAACGAATCATCGTCGTCCGAGAACATCCCGCCATCGTCGTTATAGTTGTCGTCGGCCGTGTATTGCGGGTCCGGCTGATTCCAGTTGCCTTGATCGTTGTTGGAAAACTGATCCTGAACGGGCGCATCGTGGATGACTTCGACGATTTCCTGCGGCTGATTGTGATGGCTGAACAGGCTGCTGATGCCTTCGGCCAGCATCACACCACCTGCCACACCGGCCGCTGTTTTCAGGGCACCGCCCAGAAAACCACTGCCGACGGGAGCAGCAGGCGCCGCGCCATAGCCGGCCTGCGGCGCGGGCGCCGGATTGAAACCTGCCCCGTCACGCCAGCCACCGCCCGACGCAGCCGGTGGCGACTGTGGCGCTCGCGGTGCGCTGCTGCCAAAAATGTTCGATAAAAACCCGCCGCTGGCAGGCGCCGAAGAGGTTTGACTCTTCGCCTGCTGAAGTTCGGCCTGCAATTGCTGGATCTGCTCGTCACGCTGCTTAATCTGCTGATTCAGCTGATTGACGGCCGCTTCCTGCACCAGAATCGCCTGCGTCATGTAATAAGGCGCAGCGGGCTGGCGGTTCAAGTGCTCCTTGATCAGCGTCTCGGCCCCCGTGTCTCGCGGGGCGGACGTTGTTTCGGCAGTTTTCAGTTTCGAGAAAAGACCGTCGATCAGGGTTTGCTCTTCTTGGTTCATGGCGACCTCGCGGATTGCCGTTATCAATCATCCTCCGGCGGAATGCCGGTATCTGAATCAGTAATGGGGCTGCTCGGCAGCGGTTCAACAATATGAAAAAAAAGATAAGGAAGCCTTGCCGCGACTGCCGCTGCGCTTGGATCGACACAGGCCATGGGCTAAAGTGACGGCCTGCTTTTTTGCCTGCGATCTACTATGAACCCGTTGACCGTCATCCAGGATTCGCTCTACTTCTTCCGGCGCAATCTGGGCAGCATCCTGATGCTCTGCCTGCCCTTGGTGGTGCTCGAAGCGCTGGCCAAGCAAGCCCTGGGCAGTGCCATGTCCGCCGAGGCGTCACCTGCCTACAGCCTGGTCATCGGGCTGTTTTTCTATCCGCTCTACACCGCCGCCCTGATTCTGTTTCTTGACGCCCGCACCCGTGGCGAGGAACCGGCAACTCGCGACCTGCTGGCCATGGCGTTACGCCTGTGGCCGACCTTTGCCGTGCTCTCGGCCATGAGCACGCTGCTGATCATGTTCGGCCTGTCGCTGCTGGTCGTGCCGGGCATCTGGGTGATGATCAAGCTGGCCTTCAGCGAATACCTGCTGGTGCTGCGCAGGCTGACCCCTTTCATGGCCATGCGTGAAAGCATGTTGATGACCACCGGGCATTTCACACGCATCATGGTCTGCGTGCTGTGCGTTTATATCCCGTTGTGGCTGCTCGAAGGCGTGGGGCTTTACCTGATGCCCGAACCGCAAAGTGCACCGGTGTCGCTGCTCATCGACAGCGTCAGCAGCTTTCTGAACCTGTTCACCAGCATCGTGATGTTCCGGCTGTTCATGCTGATCAGCGAGCCGGAGCACACCGCCTGAGCCGAACGCGAACCTCACCGAGCGCAAAGCGCTCCAGGTCGAGCCGATGAAACGCTTCCTGCTACGCCTGACACTGTTTGGCCTGTTGCTGGCTGCCCTCCTGCTGATCCTCGTTCAGCAGATGACCTGGCGCCCGGCCGCACGTGATTCGGCACAGACCAGCTGCAATCCCGAAGTGGCAGCAAAGCCGCTGGTGCCTGGGCAGGCGCTGAAGGTCATGACCTGGAACATTCAGTACCTGGCCGGCAAGCGCTACGTCTTCTGGTACGACATGGCCGACGGCAGCGGCCCGGACGAACGCCCGACGCCCGAAGACCTCGCATACAACCTCGACGAAGTGGCGCGCGTCATCCGCGATGAACAGCCCGATATCGTCCTGCTGCAGGAAGTGAACGACAACGCCAAGAACACCGACTATCAGGATCAACTGGCCCTGCTTCAGGAGCGCGTGGTCGATCTCTATCCGTGCAGTTCTCAAGCCTTCTACTGGCGCGCCGAGTTTGTGCCAAGCCCGCATATCTGGGGCGGCGTCGGGACCAAGCTGGCGACCTTGAGCCGTTTCCAGATCGACCGTGCCGAACGCGTGCAACTGCCGATACCGGATGCCAATTTCATCAGCCGCCAGTTCCAGCCGAAAAACGCACTGCTGGTCAGCTATATTCCGCTGCGCGACGGTGGCCACCTCGCCGTCATCAATACTCACCTGACCGCCGCCCGAACCAGCAGCGACACCGCACAAAGACAGATCGCCGCCACACGCGACCTGCTGGACAAATTCGAGGGCGCTGGCACGCCGTGGCTGATCGGCGGCGACTTCAACCTGTTACCACTGGGCCAGTACCGACGCCTGCCGGAACCGCTACGCACTGGCTACGCAGCCGACAGCGAACTGCATGGACTTTGGGACAGACACCCGATGATCCCGACCAATGCCGAAGCCAGCGGCATCGATCGCAACAAATGGCTGACCTATTTCCCCAACGATCCTCGCGTGAGCGGACCGGATCGAACCGTCGATTACCTGTTTTACAGCCCAAGCGTGAAACGGGTCAGTGCCAGGGTACGTCGTGACGACACGCTGCTGATCTCCGACCACCTGCCAGTGATCGGTCGCTTTTTGTTGCCGATGGTGCCTTGAAGGCCGAAGATTCGGCCGCGACTGCTTGCCTCCCAAGGTGTAGTTTGTGCAAGGAAGTATCGGCTTATGGCCCCTGGCGGAAGGTAAAAAGTGCTCGCATAACTTGACCCGGCATGAAGAACCCTGCCGGGAAACCATGGATGTTTTCCCGTGATGAAACTTCTGCATCGATTGAAGTCCTGGCTCGGCCAAAAAGCGGTGACACAGCAGCCAGATATTCACCCCGAATCTGATGAAAAAACATCACGCCTTCAGGAACAAAAACCTCTGCTGGTTTCTCCACCAACCTGCCCGCCCCTGACCGACAGGGACGCGCCGTTACTTGCGCGTTATCACGCCTACATCGCCGGGGTAGAACACGCGGACAAAGCCGAACCGCTGGAGCAAAGCGAGTCGCAGCGTGAAGAAGGACGCATGCTGGCAAACGCGTTGTACTCAAGAGCACTGGATCTCGCCACCTCCAGGGCGGGCGAACACTCGCCCGACATCTACTGGCTCATGCAGTCTGCAGCCATCGCGTCGTTATTCGCCGACGGCATTGACTCCGAAGCATTCCTGAAATACCAGAAGGACGTTCACCACTATAAAGATCAGCGTCTGACCGAAGGTCAAGTCTGGGCATTTGATCTTTATGTCTCGCACCGTTTCCCCATTAAACCTCTGCCGCTTCTGATGCATCCTTCTGTTGAAACACGCCTGCCCAGCGAACCGATTCCAGGTCCCGAAGACATCGACGAGTTGCTGTCTTACCTGCCCAGGCTCTATCCGAACGGCATTGCAATCGAGACACACGTCTACAAAGAGGGTCAGTACTGGCCCACTTACTTCGATGTTGTGCATGACTTTTTCAAAGCAGTGGCCAAGGACTGCTGGTGCGACACCCACTACCCCAACCATCGCCCTTACGACAAGCTTGAGAGCCCCGAGTACATTGCACAGGCAAACCTGGCAGATATTCAGACCTTCCTGACTTATTGCTCCCGGGGTGAACGTTTCTGTGATGGACATCACGGCCAGATGATCAAAGAGGGTTACGTACTGCGTGTATTGAATCGATTATCCGTATTGCGCGTGAATGATGTGAATCCCTGAAATCGACCTCATGGCAGAGTTACGGAAAAAGCCGTCTGAATCGTTACATCAAAAAAATACATCCAGGACCAAAGGAGCTCAGGCATGAACACCACAGACCACGTACAACCAAAACGAAAATACAGCGCCAAATGGCAGGAACGCTTCGACTTCTTCGACGCACATGGCGCGCCGAAGGATCCGAGCTTCAACATCGCCTTCAAGGCCCTTCCGGGTTTTGGAAAGAAAATGTTGATGCAGATGAACTTCATCGCCTTTTTCTTCGGACCGATCTATCTCTTTGTACTCGGCCTGTGGAAGAAAAACCTCGCCCTGCTGGGCATCCTGATCGGGATCAATATCGTACTGAACGTTTTGCTGGCCATTTTCGGACTGGAACTTTCCCAGGCGATGGGCACCGGCATGAATGTCGCAGGTTCGCTGATGTATGCGATGACGACCAACTATGCCTACTACCTCAAAGAGGTCAAAGGTGAGCAGGGCTGGAATCCGTTCAAAGGGTTTCGCATGATCTGATCGACAGCCCTGACTGCAGAAAGCCCGCACACCTCAATGGATGTGCGGGCTTTTTTCGTTTTGAATGATCGACCCCAATCAACCTTGACTCATATTGCTCAGTACAGAATGCAGATTCAATCGGCTCGGGCACGGTCATGGCGATACAGCCAGAACAGAGGCGGCAAGAGAGCCAGCAGCGCGGCCCCATCCAGCCAGACGTGCGACCAGACATCAGCCCGCAAGGAAATCGCGATGTCCTGAGGTGCCCAGAGCAACAGGCCGGCCATCAGCCAACCCCAGGGCAGGTGACTTTTCAGACGATTGCCAAGGTGCACGAGCGCCAGCATGTACAGCGAATAGGTCTGCAACGTCGCGCCGAACAGCGCCGCCCACCAGGTCTGCTGCGCCCGCGCCGCAGCAGGTGCCGCCTCGGTCCAGAATGCCTGCTCAAGTGTGAGCAGATAGCCGTCGAGCCACCCGGCAAAACCCGCCCATGTGAACACGATGGCACCCAGAACATGCGCCATTGCTGCGGCGTACAACCAAGTGACGAGAATGCGTCGAAGCGGCCAGGCAGGGAGCGGCATCACAGATCCTTACATCCTTGGGAGGTGGCGAGTGTAGCGACATTCGCGGGTGCTTAATACGCAGCGCACAACGTTCGACATGAGGAACGGAAGTCGACGGCAGCAGGACATGAGCAGCGAAGCTGTAAACGTTTGAGGAAGCGCATGACGGCAGGCTACGCTGTGATGACCAAAGTACGAGGCTATCGATATGCGGTGTCAGATTCGCCCCGCCACAGTCGAGGACGCGGCAGCGATTAGCCGTGTAGTGATCGCGGCTCTGCGCAGTTCAAACGCACAGGATTACCCGCCTGAGGTTATCGCAGAGGTCGAGCAGAGCTTTGCGCCTGAAGCCGTCAGCTCAATGCTCGACAAGCGCAAGGTGTTCGTCGCTGTGTACGACGAACAGATCATCGGTACTGCAAGCCTCGACGGCCCGGTAGTCAGAAGTGTTTTTGTCGATCCTGCGTATCAGAGTCGCGGAGTCGGTCGGCAGTTGATGAGCGTCATTCACGCTACTGCCGCCAATGCTGGAATCCAGGCTTTGCGCGTGCCCTCATCGATTACCGCAGAGGCGTTCTACATCACGCTGGGCTATCAAAAAATCCGCGACGAATTTCATGGCGCTGAACGCACGATCATCATGGAGAAACGACTCGAGGATCAATGAGTGTCTGCCCACTGATCGAACCCAGTTAATCCGATACGTTCAAGGCTTATGGCTCAGCTCTCGGAAGAAACGACAGACTCCTGCCCGGCTTCAGCCGCAAGCTTCGCCCGGTCTGCCTTACTGACGTAGGTAGACTTCTTGCGCGGTGCCAGTTTGGCGCTGGCTTTCTTGGCGTTGGCTTTCAAGAGTTGATTGATTTTTTTGCGACGATTCATGGCGACTGGCTCGGCTTGGACGGTATGGATGATATCAGCTTGAATGACGCACTACGTCGCCCCTCGGTTCGATCCGCCAGAAACTGCGCCCGAATTCCCGGAAACGCTTACGACTTCAGCCGACATCACCCCACGCTCACAACCATTGAACTAATCATCAGCCCCGCTCACCTAACGTTGTGCAGATAGCTTCTGGCCACCCGCTCAGTCCGATTCTGAGCTTCCCATTTACACACGAAGGTTTGATGAATCATGAAGAGTGAACAGGTAGAAGGTGTTGCAGAAAAGCTCGTCGGCAAGGCGCAAGGCGCGGTCGGGAGATTCCTGGGTGATTCGAAGCTGGAAGCCGAAGGTGCTGGCCGCCAGGCCTCCGGTCAACTGACCAAGACTTACGGCGATGCGCTGGACACGGTGTCTGCGTTCGTCAAAGAGAAGCCGGTCGCAGCCTTTGCAATTGGTGCGGTAGCGGCAGTGTTGCTCAGCCGCATCCTGCGTCGCTGATGCAGCAAGAGGGAGTGTCCGCCAGGGCATTCCCTTTTTTGTTATTCCTCCCCTGCTACTCCTGATGGTTACGCCACGCGTCGACGTCAGCGCGTCTCAGGCGATCATCACAGCCCGCAAACCTACGTCCCCCTCGGTTTGACCCGCGCCGTAGCTTCCGCCACCAG
The DNA here is from genome assembly GCF_030209155.1 of Pseudomonas sp. fls2-241-TYG-175. Taxonomy (NCBI): domain Bacteria; kingdom Pseudomonadati; phylum Pseudomonadota; class Gammaproteobacteria; order Pseudomonadales; family Pseudomonadaceae; genus Pseudomonas; species Pseudomonas sp. fls2-241-TYG-175. The sequence continues at coordinate 242,141 of NZ_JARVSO010000020.1, forward strand.
CGGATCATCCGGCCAGTAATGCTTCGGATACCTGCCCTTCAAATCCTTTTTCACCTCTGCATACGTACTGCGCCAGAAGTTGGCCAAGTCCTGCGTGACCTGCACCGGACGGCGGGCGGGTGACAGCAGGTGCAGCTTGACGACCTGTCTGCCGTTGGCGATGCGCGGGGTGTCGGCCAGGCCGAACAGTTCCTGCAGGCGCACGGCGAGGATGGGCGGGTGTTCGCTGTAGTCCAGGCGCACTGATGAGCCGGAGGGCACGCTGAGATGATGGGGCGCGAGTTCATCGAGGCGCTGCGGCAGCGGCCAGGGCAGCAGGTTGCGCAGGATCGAGGACAGGTCCAGGTTGCCGAAATGGCTGAGCCGCGTGACTTTGCCCAGATACGGCTGCAGCCAGCTTTCCAGTGTGTCGAGCAGGCTGGCGTCGCACACGTCCGGCCATTCACTGGAAGGCTGTTTTTCCAGATCCAGTTGGCGCAACAAAGCGACCCGCGCCTGCCACTGACGCAGCTCCGGCGTCCACGGCAACAACTCCAGCCCCTTGCGCCGGACCAGCGCGAGCAAGGCGCGACTGCGTGTGGCTTCGTCCAGCCCGGTGAGGGGCTCACGGCTGAGGATCAATTCGCCGACCTTGCGCTGGCGTTCGGCGCGGAACACGCCTTCGCGCTCGTCCCAGTCGATCTGGTCGAGCAACGTGACCTGCTCGGCCAGCACGGAATCGAACAGCGCCGGGTCGAACTCGGCAGCCAGGTAGATGCGCTCTTCACGCTGCCCCTGACGACTGCCCAGATCCGCCACGACGATCCAGGCCTGCTTCATCAAGGCGTCGGCTTCGGCAAACAACGCAGCGCGACCATTGGCCAGACGATACTCCGCGCCACCCGGTCTACGCTGCTGGGCGACACGGTCCGGGTAGGCCAGCGCCAGCAACGCGCCGAGCCAGCGCGGGTGATCGGGATCAATGACCGGACTTTCAGCCTTGCCGCGCAGGTAGCCACGGTACTGACGCGCCAGCTGTTTGGCCCGTTGCACGCCACCCTGTGCGCCACGTGCTGCGCGCTCGGTGCCCGCCAGCAAGGTCAGGCGACTGTGCAAATCGGCCCCGGCGCCACGCAGAATATCCCGCTCGCCCAACAACGCTGCGACATCACATGCCAGATCGCCAAGCCCCAGCGCATGGCCGCGCAGAAGCAAATGGGCGATGCGTGGATGAGCAGGCAACTCGGCCATCGCCTGGCCGTGGGGCGTCAGGCTGCGCGGTTGCTCTGGCTGACTGCTTAGCGCTTCCAGACGTACCAGCAGGTCTTGCGCCTGTGCATAAGCGGCCGCGGGCGGCACATCCAGCCAGACCAGTTGAGCTGGCGTCACGCCCCAGCGCGCCAGTTGCAGCGCCAGTCCGGCCAGATCCGCCTGCAGAATTTCCGCCGTGCCGTAGGCCGCCAACTGATCGTGCTGCGCTTCTGACCACAGGCGATAACACACGCCCGGCTCCAGACGCCCTGCTCGTCCGGCGCGTTGCGTGGCGCTGGCGCGGGAGATGCGCTGGGTTTCAAGGCGCGTCATGCCGCTGCCCGGATCGAATCGCGGCACACGCGCCAATCCGGCATCAATCACCACCCGGACGCCGTCGATGGTCAGACTGGTCTCGGCGATATTGGTCGCCAGCACCACCTTGCGCGTGCCCTTGGGCGCAGGCTCGATAGCCGCACGCTGGGCGCTCAGGTCCAGTTCACCGTGCAAGGGACACAGCAGAATATCGTCGCGCTCGCCCAGCGCATCGGCCAGTTGCTGATTGACCCGACGAATCTCGGCCTGGCCCGGCAGAAACACCAGCAGGCTGCCGGACTCGCTACCCAGCGCATCGAGTACGGTCTGCACCACGCGTGGCTCGACAAACTCACCGGGCTGAAAAGGACGCCCCCACTGCATCGTCACCGGAAACATACGCCCGTCGCTGCGCACGACCGGCGCATCGTCCAGCAACGCCGCCAGCCGCTCGCCTTCCAGCGTCGCCGACATCAGCAGAATCTTCAGCGGCAGGTCATCGCGAAACAGCTCACGGCCGTTAAGGCTCAGGGCCAGTGCCAAATCGGCATCCAGACTGCGCTCGTGAAACTCATCGAAGATCAGCAACCCGACACCTTCCAGCGCCGGATCGTCCTGCAGACGTCGGGTCAAGATACCTTCGGTGACCACTTCGATGCGGGTTTTGGGGCCGACTTTGCTTTCCAGTCGGATGCGATAGCCCACGGTCTCGCCCACCTTCTCACCCAGCTCGCTCGCCAGACGCTCGGCGGCAGCGCGCGCAGCCAGACGCCGCGGTTCCAGCATGAGGATCGTCTGCCCGGCCAGCCAGGTTTCCTCCAGCAGCGCGAGCGGCACACGCGTGGTCTTGCCCGCACCCGGCGGCGCTTCGAGCACGGCCTCGTGACGGGTGGACAGCGCCTGACGCAAGGCGGGAAGGACGGCATCGATGGGTAGGGAAATCATGGCAGCTCCAGAACAGGCGGCTGATTATACGGGTGTGGGGTGTGCTTCACATGATGATCGAGTACGTGGGCCAGCCCCATCCAGGAGCAGGAAGTGCGACATACGTGCGAATGAATACAGGAGGGTCGAGAAGCGACATGACACTTGAAATGCTGGAGGTTCAGGATTCTCAAACGCCAGAAACAAGAAGGCCCCGCATGCGGGGCCATAACTCAACCTGATCTCGTCACCGCTTCTGTATCGCGGGAGTGGAGTTGCCAGGGCAGCGAGGTGAACTTATCACATTAGAGAGTCACGTCAACTCTCAAGTTATCAGCCGAACCTCATGGCACGAATGATTCCCTGTAGCAAAAAAGATTCGCACATAAAAAAGTAACTTTTCTTACAACTAACAATTCCGAATCCGAAACGTAACTAGACTGCTTAACCTTCCTCTCACATAAAGTAACGCAATGCTACATATATCCCCCACCCAACAAGCTCTCTCTGTCTAGAATTTCCACCTGGAGGCTGCCCCGTCGCCCACTGGACATCCAGGAGTTACATGTCGCTATGGTTTGGAAAACACTTTAAGCAAAGCTGTCGACACCCAGAATGCACCGTTATCTTGAATGCAATAAAGGCAAGCATGACCGCGCAGCGGAGGCCTACGTGCATAACATGAGAGCCGCCGAAGCCTTCGTCACTATTTTTCATGTGCTGGAGGTAGCCCTGCGAAATGGTATTCAAAAGGAACTGACAGTGGAGTACGGCCGTAGAGACTGGTATGAAGAGTGGGACAATACCGGAAATCATAATTTTCAAAGATTATATGACAGAGTTTTTGATGCGCAGAAGGATGTACTCAGGCGAAAAGCAAACGCGACCCCTGACAATATAGTGGCAGAACTCAGTTTTGGTTTTTGGACGTCCCTTTTCAACAGAGCAGCTATCGTCAGCCTCTCAAAGCCGTTGATGAAGGTATTCTATTACTGCCCTGCAAACATGCGAAAACCTGACAATATCCGAGCGGTGCTGAACAAAGCGCGTGACCTGCGTAATCGCTGTTTCCATCATGAGCCGCTTTTATGGCAGCCTCTCCATGAGCTGCATAGAGATCTTTCGCAAGCTGTCAAATGGATAGACCCTAGCCTTCATGACTGGATTCAGGATCATGACCGGGTACCTGTGATTCTGGGTGACTGGGCGAAATGGCAGGACGCCTGAAAGGTCGGTACGCCATAAACTGCTGTCGCATAGAGGTGATCGACCCAAGGTAACGTTCCACCCACCAGAACCACCCCACCACTCAATAGTCTTAGCCTTGCAGCCTTTGCCTTGTATAGTTGCCCTCTTCATCTCAGGAGCTTTCCATGCGCATTCCTTCCCGTTTGATTGGTGGCGTTGTGGTCGCCACGTTGCTGACCCAGCTGACTGCCTGCGGCAGTATTTTCTACCCTGACCGTCGTGGTCAGATTGATGGCAAGGTCGATCCGGCCATTGCGGCGCTGGATGCGTTCGGGCTGCTGTTCTATATCATTCCCGGCGTGATCGCCTTTGCGGTGGACTTTGCGACCGGTGCGATTTACTACGGGCCGGGCGAGCATGCGCAGATCGATCCCCAGAAACTGCAACCGGCGATCAAGGCCGATGGCAGTGTCGACAACATCAAGCTGCAGGCCATCATCGAAACCGAGCTGGGCCGTTCATTGCCGCTGAACGACCCGCGCCTGATTCAGCACAAGGGCAGCGTCGAGCAACTGGCTTCGCTGGGCCTGATCCCGGCTGCGTAATCTTTTCCAGGTTTGAAGGACGCGTCATGAGCACCAGTGCCGAACACAGCAGACTGTTGCGTCTCGCGACGCGGGCTTCACTTGGGGTGGCGATTACGCTGATCCTGGCCAAGAGCGTGGCGTGGTGGATCAGTGGGTCGGTCAGTCTGCTTGCAGGTCTGACCGACTCGCTGCTGGACGGCGCCGCGTCCTTCCTCAATCTGCTGGCCGTGCATTACGCCCTGCGCCCGGCCGATGACGATCACCGTTATGGTCACGGCAAGGCGGAAGCGCTGTCGGGCATGGCGCAGGCGCTGTTTATCGGTGTCAGCGGCGTGTTGATCGCCTTTCAGGCGGTGCAGCGTATTCAGAACCCGGAGCCGCTGGGCGCGCCATTGCTGGGCATGATCGTGATGGTGGTGTCCATTGCGCTGACGCTGGCACTGCTGACCCTGCAAAGCCGGGTGATCAAGGCGACCGGGTCTGCCGCGATACGGGCTGACTCCCTGCACTACCGTTCGGACTTGCTGCTCAACGCCAGTATCTTGCTGGCGCTGACGCTGGCGTACTTCGGCTGGCAGCAACTGGATGCGTACTTCGGGCTAGGGATCGCGCTGTACATTCTGTGGAGCGCTTTTCAGATCGCCAGGGAAACCGTTTCCGTGCTGATGGACGAGGAACTGCCCAGCGATGTCAGCACGCATATGCTGGAACTGGCGTGCGGCGTGCCGGGGGTGTTGGGCGCGCATGATCTGCGCACGCGGATTTCCGGCAATCACTGGTTCGTGCAACTGCACCTTGAGCTGCCGGGCGCGCTGACGTTGTCAGTTGCCCATGCGTTGTGCGATCAGGTCGCCGACGCCATCCACGCGCAGTACCCGAAGGCCGAAGTGCTGGTGCACGCCGACCCTCAGGAAGTGGTGAAGCAGGCTCGCGCCTGATCAGCTTTAATTGACGCTGTAGCCGCGCCCTGCCAGGCAGGCACCCATCGAACGCCGGTACAGGTCAACGACTTCAGCCTGGGGCTGCGAGGTGATGTTGGCCGGATCGAAACCGCTTTGTTCCACGGCCCAGCGGTAGCATTGGTAGCGATCCAGTTCGACCTGCTGCTGACTCTGGCCGTTTTGGGGATAGGCGACGGGATCGTAGCCGTTGCCCTGTTGCTGCACCGGCTGTGAATACACCGTCTCGTTCTGCGGCGGATTGACCACCACGTATTCCTGACTGTCGGACTGATACGTGTAATACGTGCCTGCCGCCAGAAACAACAGACTGCTGCCAATCCACACTTCCTGCGAATACGACGGCAGGCTGCGAACACGTGCGCCGTAGGGCGGGTTCACGACCACGTAGCGCGGGCCTTGCGGCCTATACCAGTAACCTTCGGAATAGTAGTAATCCTGCCCGCGATAAGGGACACGCGAATAACCGTGCGGCACGCTGTCGATGGCGTAACCCGGACGATAGCGCGGTCCAGGCCCCCAGCCGTTGCCGTGTCCGTCAGGACGTCCGTTCCAGCGGTCATCGGGTCTGCCGTTGCCAGCCGACCAGTTTCGGTTGTTGCCACGCGGAATGTCCTGATAGTAACCCTCACGCGGCTGCTGGGTTTGCCAGGCTTCACGCGGACCACTCTGGATCGGCAGATTGTCCTGATTCTGTCTCAACTGCTGTTGCTGCTGGCGCTGTTGATTCTGCTGTTCCTGAATCTGGCGTTGCTGCTCGCGCTGCTGCTGATTGATCTGCTGTTGCTGCTGACGCTCCACATTGCGCTGCTGGAGTTCCTGCTGCTGAATCTGTTGTTGCTGCTGACGTTCGACCTGGCGTTGCTGGTTCTGCTGCTCCTGGATCTGACGCTGCTGCATGTTCTGCTGCTGATAGATCTGCTGCTGTTGCTGGCGCTCGACGTTGCGCTGTTGATTCTGATTCTGTTGCTGCTGCATCTGACGCTGCTGATTTTCCTGCTGCTGAAAACGCTGCTGTTGATTTTGCTGTTGCTGTCGCTGAGGTCCACCGTCGATGGCATTACCTCGTGAATCATCACGCTCGTCGGCCAACGCATGGGCACTGATGCTCAGGCATAACAGACTCAGACCCGCGAACTGCCAGATGCCAGATTTCATGCTTTCCTCACTAGAGCGCGGATGGACGTTATTGAGACGGTGATAGCGATGCGCCGTTCTGTGCACTTTATCAGGACGCAAAGAAAAGGGGACCAGTTGGCCCCCTTGGGATACTTCGTCCTGGCGCGACGCTTGTGGCATCGGCTCACTTCACACCGTCTTGTGGACAGTCTGTAGCCCGGGGGCCTGGCACACCCGGTTGGGTGGGAGGCCGCGACTGGCCTGATTCGGCGGGTCGCGCTGGACGCTGTGTCCGGGCAGTGATTCTGGTTAAAAGAATAGGCCTGCGGCGTCGGCAGAGGATTGCTAATGTTGCTTGATAAAACATCACTTGCGCAATTTTTGACTTCAGATGAATAATCCTGCGCAATCCAAATCATAAAGGGGTAGATCGTGAGCAAGCTCGACAGATATGACTTGAGCATTTTGGCCGAATTGCAAAAGGACGCGCGCATCTCAAACCAGGAATTGGCGGAACGCATTGGTCTGTCGCCGTCGCCGTGCTCGCGCCGGGTCAAACAGCTGGAGGATGATGGTTACATCGTGCGACAGGTGGCCTTGCTGGACCGCAAGAAGCTGGGCCTGAATCTGACGGCCTACGTGCTGATCGGCATGGACCGCCACACGCCGGAGCGTTTCGAGAACTTCGAGCAGCAGATTCGCAACCTGCCTCAGGTGCTGGAATGCAGCCTGGTGACCGGGATGGAAGCCGACTATCAGCTGAAAGTCGTGGTGCCTGACATGGACCATTACCAGAAACTGCTGCTGGGGCATCTGACCCGTATCGAAGGCGTAACCAGCGTGCGGTCGAGCTTTGTGCTCAATCAGGTCCTGGCCAGCACCGAAATGCCGCTGGTTCATCTGCGCAACTGATAAAGGGCCGTGATAACAGCGTTACAGCCTGGCGGGCACCTCGCGATACTCACCCTGATCGAGCCCGTCGAGCGTCCAGTCGCCGATCCTGACGCGCACCAGCCTCAGCGTCGGCAGGCCAACGGCAGCGGTCATGCGTCGTACCTGTCGATTGCGGCCTTCCCTGATGACCAGTTCCAGCCAGTGCGTTGGCACGCTTTTGCGAAAGCGGACCGGCGGATTACGCGGCCATAGGACAGGCTCCTCAATCTGCCGGGCTTCGGCGGGCAAGGTCGGGCCGTCATTGAGCTGCACACCCTCACGCAGTTGCTGCAACTGTTCTTCGCTCGGTTCGCCCTCGACCTGCACCCAGTAGGTCTTGGCCAGCTTGTGCTTCGGATCGGCAATACGCGCCTGCAATTGCCCGTCGTTGGTCAGCAGCAACAGGCCTTCGCTGTCGCGATCCAGTCGGCCTGCCGGGTAAATGCCCGGGATTTTGATGAAATCCTTGAGCGTCGCCCGACCCTGCTCGTCGTTGAACTGGGTCAATACGTCGAACGGCTTGTTGAACAGGATCAGCTTTGGCTCGGCGGGTGGCGCCTTGGCGACTCGCCGGGGAGCGCCTGATGGACTGGTTTGAGGACGGCGGGAGGCAGGACGCTGGATGCGGGACATGGGAATTCGGCAATCGGAAAACAGAAAGGACCACTTTAGTGGCCCTTTCTGCAAATACCAACCGCAATCAACGGAACGGCGGTTCGTCGAAGCTGCGCAGTTTGCGCGAGTGCAGCGAATTCAGCTCGGTGCGTAGCAGGTCCAGCGCTGCGATGCCGATCTTCAGATGCTGGCTGACTGCGCGTTCATAGAACGCGTTGGCCGAGCCAGGCAGCTTGATTTCGCTGTGCAACGGCTTGTCGGATACGCACAGCAACGTGCCATAGGGCACCCGCAGACGATAACCCTGCGCGGCGATGGTGCCGCTTTCCATGTCCACGGCCACGGCGCGGGACAGGTTGATCAGCGGACGCTCCTGCGCCCAGCGCAGTTCCCAATTGCGGTCGTCGTAGGTCAGCACAGTGCCGGTACGCAGGCGCTTCTTGAGTTCTTCGCCACGCTCGCCGGTGATTTGCGCAGCCGATTCCTGCAGGGCCAGTTGCACCTCGGCCAGGGCCGGAATCGGGATGTGTGGCGGCAGCACGCGGTCCAGAATGCCGTCGCGACGCATGTAGGCGTGGGCCAGCACGTAGTCGCCGATGGTCTGCGACTGTCGCAGGCCGCCGCAGTGGCCGATCATCAGCCAGCAATGCGGACGCAATACCGCCAGGTGGTCGGTGATGTTCTTGGCGTTGGACGGGCCGACACCAATGTTTACCAGCGTCACGCCGTGACCGTCTTCGGCGATCAGGTGATAGGCCGGCATCTGGTAGCGGTGCCAGACCACGCTGGCGACGATTGCCTGGGCTTCGTCCTGACTCATGCTCTTGTCGACAATGACGTTGCCGGGCAGGACCATGCGTACGAAACGCGGATCTTCACGCAGCTTTTCCAGGCCATGCAGGATGAACTGGTCGACATAACGGTGATAGTTGGTCAGCAGAATCCACGGCTGCACATGACGCCAGTCGCTGCCGGTGTAATGCACCAGACGACGCAATGAGAAGTCCACGCGTGCAGCATCGAACAGCGCCAGTGGCAGCGGATCGACATTCGCCCAGTCGTAGAGGCCGTCGGCAATGCCATCGGTCGCGGCCGACAGGTCGGTACTCGGGAACACCCGCGCCAGCGCAGCGGCGGTCACGCCGGAGCCAGCCAGCTCATCGCCCTGCTCCACCACGTACGGATAAGGAATGTTCTGCTCGCTCATGCCGACTTCGACCGTCACGGTGAAGTCGCTCATTAGTGGGCCGAGCTGCTCCAGCAGGTATTTGCGAAACGCCTTGGGCTGCGTGACGGTAACGCTGTAAGTGCCGGGCAGCTGGACCTTGGCGTAAGCGCGAGTGGTCAACGGCACTTCGCCGTGGCACTGGTAGTTGAGGCGCAATTCAGGGTAGCGGAACTGCGCTCGTTCTTCGGCGCTGGGTTCGACGCGGTCTTTCAGGTAACGCTTGAGCGCCTGGCTCAGCGCGCTGGTCGCACGCTCGTGCAGTTCAGCGAGACGCTCTACAGCTTGCTCGGCAGTGTCTACAACAACAAAGGCTTGGGTCACGTTTCATGTCCTGTCTGAACTTGCAGACCTGCATCCTAACGGGTTCGCGTGCTCATGCCACCTGCGGCGACGCTCTGGACACCAATGTTTCGACATCCACACCTCGCGGCAATGCGCCATACACTCGCCCGCCAGCGGCTATGCGACCGGCGATGAAACCGTCGCTGACGGCCGCATTACCCGCCTCAAGCAACAGTTTGGCCTGCAGGGCGACGGCGATGTCTTCGGTCAGTTGCCGCGCGTGGTACTGGATATCGCTCAAATCGGTGAAGGCGTCTTTCAGCGTGGCGATGTGCGCGGCCAGACGTCGATCGCCATGCCCGTCACCCAGTTCGTCGAACAAGGCATCGAGTACACCCGGTTCCTTCGACAGTGCCCTCAACACATCAAGGCACTGCACGTTGCCGGAACCTTCCCACGTCGAGTTGACCGGTGCTTCCCGGTACAGGCGCGGCAGAATGCTGTCTTCGACGTAGCCAGCACCGCCGAGGCATTCAGCGGCTTCGTTGATCATCGCCGGGGCGCGCTTGCAGATCCAGTACTTGCCAACCGCCGTCACCAGGCGTACGAAGCGCGATTCATGGGACTCATCCAGATGATCCAGCGCGCGGCCCATGCGCAGGGTCAGCGCCAGCGCCGCCTCGCTTTCCAGCGCCAGATCGGCCAGCACGTTTTGCATCAGTGGCTGCTCGGCCAGCAACCGGCCACTCACCGAGCGGTGGGCGCAGTGATGGGTGGCCTGGGTCAGCGCCTGACGCATCAGCGCGCCGGAGCCAATCATGCAGTCAAAGCGCGTCATGGCGACCATTTCGATAATGGTCGCCACACCGCGCCCTTCCTCGCCGATCATCCACGCCAGCGCCCCTCGAAACTCGACTTCGCAGGAGGCGTTGGACCAGTTGCCCAGCTTGTTCTTGAGACGCTGGATATAGAACTCATTACGCGTGTCGTCCGGCCGGTGACGCGGCAGCAGGAAACAGCTCAGTCCTTTGTCGGTCTGTGCCAGGGTCAGGAAGGCATCGCACATCGGTGCCGAGCAGAACCATTTGTGCCCGACCAGTTCGTACGCCTGCCCCGGCCCGCCCGCACCGACTGGCCAGGCGCGGGTGGTATTGCTGCGCACATCGGTGCCGCCCTGCTTCTCGGTCATGGCCATACCGATGGTCGCCCCGGTCTTGTGGGCAATACCGAGGTTGCGCGAATCGTACTGAGTGGAAAGCACCTTGGGCAGCCAGATCTCGGCAAGATCGGGTTGCAGGCGCAAGGCCGGAACGCTGGCAAAAGTCATCGTCAGCGGGCAACCGCTGCCGGGATCGGCCTGAGTGTGCAGATAGCTCATCGCCGCTCGAGCGACATGCGCGCCGGGCTGCGGGTCGGCCCAGGGCAGCGAAGGGATGCCATGCTCGATGGCGGTGTTCATCAACTGGTGGTAGGCCGGATGAAACTCGATCAGGTCGATGCGATGGCCGTAGCGGTCGTGGCTGGCGAACACTGGCTTGTGCTGGTTGGCGAGAAAACCGGCTTCCATCAGCGGCCCACCGGCCAGCGCACCGTACGCATCGATGCGCGACTCGGCCCAGCCTGCGCCGTAGCGCTTGCTCCACTGTTGCAGCGGCAGATCGATTCTGTAGAGATTCGCACCGTCGAGCGGCGGTGGCTGATTGGTGACTTCGTGGGTTTCGGCGAATTGATTCAGGTTCATGAGTCATGTTCTCCCTGCGTGTTTCATGAGCAGGAGTAAATCATGCGCCCAAGGCATCGCCTTTAAAAAGTGCCGTATGCGCCGAATGACCGGCGCTTTTGCCCTCTACTCTCACGCTCAAATACCCCAATGGGCTTTCAATTCAGGCGTCTTGCGCACTGCGCCCGGAATGGCCATCAGCATCGGCAGGCTCAAGGTGAAGCAACTGCCTTGTCCCGGCTCGGAATGATGGCTCAACTCACCGCCCTGCAACTCGACCAGTTTGCGGCAGATCGCCAGACCGATGCCCAGCCCGCCGTACTGACGGGTCATCGAGCCATCAACCTGGAAGAAGTGCTCGTACAGCTTGACCTCGTCCAGACGGTTGAACCCGATGCCGGTGTCCATGACTTCGATCCGCAGGCGCAGACGGTCAAGGTCCTGCGGCTGACCGCTGACCCGCACCCTGATCTCGCCTTCGCGGGTGAACTTGATGGCATTGTCCAGCAGGCACTCGACGCACTGGTACAGCTTGTCGGCATCGCCACGAACCGTGGCAGGCAGCTTGTCGTCCAGATCGAAGGTCAGCGCCAGCGACTTGGCCTGCGCCGGGCTGTTGAAACGTTCATGCAACTGGCCGAACAGTTCACTGACCTCAAACGCATCGCACTCGGCATACAGCACACCAGCCTGCAGCTCGGTGAGGGTCAGAATGCCGTTGATCATGCTCATCATGTCCTGAGCGGAGCTGGCAGCTGTCTGTTGATACATCTCCAGTTCATCGCCCAGCTTCAGGGTCTGCATCAATTCCAGAGAACCGATCACCCCGTTCATGGGCGTGCGCAACTCGTGGGTGACCGTGGCCAGAAATTCGTCCTTGAGGCGGTTGCTGGTCGCCAGTTGCTGGTTCAGGCGTTCCAGATCCCTGCCGGTTGCCACCAGTGTCTGGGCCTGTTGTCGCCGGGCATGGTTGATGCGGTCGGCGAGCGCCATGGACAGCAGCGCCATTTCAAACACGGTGCCGATATGGCAGGCGTACATGGTCAGGAAGGTATTGGGCAATTTGCCCAGCAGCATCAGGCCGAAAATCACCCCGCCGACCATGAACACCGACCAGGCAATCACGAAGTAACGCCCTACGCGCTCGCCCTTGGCAACGGCGACGATGCCCGCCAGATAGATCACAAGCGCCCCGGCCTCGACCAGATAGGTCGCCGAACGCAACGCAGGGCCGTAGCCCAGAAACAAGGCAATACCCATGACCACGGCAGCCGCGCCGACCATAACCAGCAGCAGCTTGTCGAGCCAGGGCGCCAGACGTTTGGTCATCAGAAAGCTGCGTGAAAACTGGCAGGCGAACAGCGTAGCCATCGCCATCAGGAACGGTGTCGACGCATTCGCCCACCATGGGTTATTCGGCCACAGGTATTCGATCGCGACCCCGTTGATCGACATCTGATACAGCCCGAACGACGCGACGTAGAGGATGTAATAGAGGTAATCGGGGTCGCGCACACTGATGAAGATGAACAGGTTGTAGACCAGCATCCCCAGCAGTACGCCGTAGATCAGACCGAACACGTAGATCCGAGCCGGTTGGGCCTCGAGATAGGCATGGGTTGACCAGAGATTGAGCGGTCCCTGGAGCGAGCCCTCACTCTTGAGGCGCAGGTACACGGTGCGCTGCTGACCGGGCGGCACGTCCAGCTGGAAGAGGTAGTTGTTCTGTTTGAACTGGCGGCTGGCGAACGGCAGCATGTCACCGGTCTGCCAGATCAGTGTCGGGCGTCCGACGGCGTCCTGTGAATAAAAGTCGACGTGATCCATCGGTGGGTACGCCAGCTCCAGCAGCCAGTCCGTATGCTGGTCGGCCGTGCGGGGGCGATACAACAGATCGACTTTCAACCAGAAAGCCGAATGCGAGTAGCCGGCATTGAAGGTGCGGGTTTGCAGAGGGCGAAACTCACGCGTGCCCGCCTCGGAGCTCACGCTTTCGATCGTCGCCTCACCCGTCGGGTCCTCGAACACCTGAATCGCCCGCCCAAGCGGCAGGAACTGAGTGTTCTCATCAAACTCCACGGCATGAGCCAGCATTGGCAGCCAGACAGCAAGCATGATTAGCAGATATCGCATTAAAGCCCCAAGGTCGGTCGTCGCGGCCACTCCATCCGTTGATGGCGACGTCCTGCAAATGTCTATCCTTGAAACAGGCTTAAGGGTGTGACCGGTACACGACAACTGCCTGTGGACACCGCAGCGGGCACGCCATTCAGCAGACTCTCGGAATAGTGAAGCATAGCCGTTAATAGCTTTAAGGCACCATCGCTTTAATAATCAAGACGATGGCTCTATTTCGGCACTTCCAGGCCAAACATGAATTTTCTTCGAATTTAAACAGGCCGCTCGGGCGTTCGGCGCGCTCTACCGATCCGCAAGAAAATCGTTCATCGACAGACGGCCCCGGAAAGGTTTAGTGATAAGCTCGCGCACCATGAATATCTATAGCTCCCGCCCCGTTGTCCTCTGCCTCTCCGGCCACGACCCTAGTGGCGGCGCCGGCATGCAGGCCGATATAGAAGCCTTGCTTGCCCAGGGTTGCCATGCCGCTCCGGTCATCACGGCGCTGACGGTTCAAGACACCGTCAATGTCAGTGATTTCCGCGTGCTGGATCGCGACTGGGTGCTCGCCCAGGCGCATGCCGTCCTCAACGACTCGTGCGTCGCCGCCGTGAAGCTGGGCATGCTTGGCTCGCTGGACATGGTCGATACCGTTGTCGAGCTTCTGCGGGCCAATCCGCATCTGCCCATGGTCTGCGACCCGGTGTTGCGGGCCGGTGGCGGCGGACGGCTGGGCAAGGATGAAGTTGGTTACGCCATGCGTGAGCAACTGCTGCCGCTGTCGGCCATCGCCACGCCCAACCTGCCGGAAGCCCGCATCCTTGCGGAGCTGCCTGAAGGCACGGCGGATGAATGCGCAGAAAAACTGTTGCCTTATTGCGAACATCTGTTGATCACCGGCGGGCATGGCGACGAACAACAGATCCACAATCGTCTCTATGTTCGTGGCGGCCAGACCCATACCTTTGTCTGTGAACGCTTGCCAGGCAGTTACCACGGTTCAGGCTGCACACTGGCCAGCGCTCTTGCGGGACGATTGGCACAGGGCGAGGAAATGGTCAGCGCGGTGAAATCCGCCCTCGATTACACCTGGAGAACGTTGCGCGACGCCGAGCAGTTGGGCAAGGGTCAATTCGTCCCCCGCCGTCTTCCGCTGGACTTCTGTTCGTAACGCACTGCCATGAGGGTCGATCCATGAAACTACGTGGCCTGTATGCCATTACCGACAGCCAGTTGCTGACGGGCAAGTTCCTGTCTTACGTTGAAGCCGCCCTTGATGGCGGCGTGACGCTGCTGCAGTACCGGGACAAGACGGAAGACGAATCGCGCCGCCTGCGCGAGGCGACCGAACTGCTCAAGCTGTGCGAGCGTTACAAGACGCGGCTGATCATCAATGACGATGCAGAACTGGCGGCTCGTCTGGGTGTGGGCGTGCATCTGGGGCAGACCGACGGCTCATTGCCCGACGCACGGGCGTTGCTGGGACACAAAGCGATTGTCGGCGCGACCTGCCACGGCAAACTGGAGTTGGCCGAGCGCGCCAAGGCCGACGGGGCGACTTACGTGGCGTTCGGACGTTTCTTCAACTCCCAGACCAAACCGAACGCGCCAGCCGTGCCTCTGGACCTGATCGCTCAGGTCCGCGCCAAAGTGCACCTGCCCATCGCCGTCATCGGCGGCATCACCCTGGACAACGCCCCGCAACTGGTCGAGCACGGCGCCGACCTGCTGGCCGTCGTCCAAGGCCTGTTCGGTGCCGAAACCCCACAGGAAGTCACACGCCGGGCCAAGGCATTCACCGAACTGCTGGCCAACGGCCGCTGAGCATGCCCGTGACGCTGTGCGTCACATCAAAAGCGGACGCAGAGCGTCCAGAGAGGCGTTACCACGCTGGAGCGTGGGAACGATCAGCGTAAGGTTGATGATCGTGCCCATGCTCCGCGTGGGCATGCCTCCCGTGACGCTCCGCGTCACAAATGGCACAGACTGT
>NZ_JARVSO010000051.1:0-6672 GCF_030209155.1 Pseudomonas sp. fls2-241-TYG-175
GGCAGTGCCGCTGTCTCACTGGATAGCCAGATGACTTGTGTATAACGATGAGCGCGGAGCGTGGTAACGCCGCTCAGGACGCTCCGCGTCCGCTCTCGAATGTGACGCGGAGCGTAACGGGCTGCACGCGGAACGATGGGCACGATCTGAAGCGACTCTGAATTACTTCCGGGCCTTGTAGGCCTTGCCGTAATGCCGTTCCAGTCTGGACTGCAACAGCTCCAGCCCGATCGACATGATCCAGTACAGCACCGCAGCGGTGGTCAGCATTTCGATGTAGCGATAGCTGGACCGGCCGTAGGATTGCGCCAGAAACATCACTTCCCAGACGCCCATCACCGAGATCAGCGACGAATCCTTGAGCATCGAGATGAACTGATTGGTCGTCGGCGGGATGATGGTGCGCATGGCCTGGGGCAGGGTGACGCGCCAGAAGATCTGGGTGGGACGCAGCCCCAGCGCCAGTGCCGCTTCACTCTGTCCCGCCGCGACACCGATGATGCCTGCGCGAAAGATCTCGCTCAGGTAGGCCCCATAGTTGAGCGACAGGGCGATCACGCCGGCCATGATCGCGCCCGGCACAATCCCCACCTGTGGCAAGCCCAGGTAGATGAGCAGGATCTGAATCAGCAGCGGCGTGCCGCGAAAGAACGACGCGTAGAAGCTGGCGATGCCGAAGGCCACAGCACTGCTGGACAGCCTTGCCAGCGCCGTGACGAAACCCAGCACCACCGATACGATGATCGAGCACACGGACACGAACAACGTCAGCGCCGCGCCTTGCAGAAAGCCGTTGGGCGCAAGGTGCAGGCCGATCAGGTTGGGCAGCTTGTCGAGAATGATCGACAGCTTCAGGTCGAAGCTCAGGAAGAAGCCCGCAAACAGCACGAACATGACCAGCCAGGTCAGGTACAGCCGCGTGCGGAAACCGAAGATGCGCTTGAGCAGGCTTTGATCAGCCTGCTCGGGTGGACGTGGGAAAGAAGTCATTTACTGATATCGGCGCCGATCCACTTTTGCGACAGCTTGCTGAGGGTGCCGTCCTTTTTCAGCTCGGCGAACACTTCACGCACTTTGGCGTCCCACTCGGGGTCGTTCTTCTCGATGGCGACGAAGTTGGGTTCTTCATACAGAGACTCACCGGCCAGCTTGAAGCGCTTGTCCTGATCAAGTCGCGGTTTGGCGGTCACCAGGTTGGTCAACACGGCGTCCAGACGCACCCCGGCACCGAGGCCCAGATCCTGGAAAGCAACGTTGTCGTTGTCGTACGGGGCGATCTGCACGTTCTCGAACGGGTATTGCAGCGGTTTGTCTTCCGCCCCTTCGATAACGAGGTTTTTGTTCAGGTAACTTTCATAACTGGAAGCGCTGGTCAGACCGACCTTTTTGTCGCTCAGGTCCTTGGCCGAATGAATGCGGTCATCCTTGGCGTTGACCACGATCACGGCAGGCGACGCGTAATACTCGACCGGGAAGTTGAATACTTCCGCACGGGCCTTGCTCGGAGTCATTGAACAGACGCAGATGTCGTAACGACCGCTCCAGCGACCGGCCGCGATCACGTCCCAGGAGGGTGTTTCGAGGCGCAACTTGACGCCCAGCTTCTGCGCGACCGCCTTGGCGACGTCGACGTCAAAGCCGTCCAGTTCATTCTTGTCGTTGAGAAAAGAGAAGGGTGGATAACTTTCCATGAGGACGTTGATCAGCTCTTTGTTCTTCTGCACGCGGTCCAGTGTGGCGCCGGCCAGGGCTTGAGTGGAGGCGGCCAGAGTAACCAGGCCAATGCCCAGCAAAGCGCTAAGTTTCACGGATGTCCCCTGAGAAAGTGTTTGTAGTTTGATGAAAGTGCCGTATTAAATACGTTATACAAGACTGACTCATAATGAGTTTTTTTCATATACATATAAGTAGATCACATATGACCCAAGGCTCAACTGTAATTCTCGATGGCGGCATGGGCCGCGAACTACAGCGTCGCGGCGCGCCATTTCGCCAGCCGGAATGGTCCGCACTGGCCTTGAGCGAAGCACCCGAAGCCGTCAGCGATGTGCACGCCGCTTATATCGAAAGTGGCGCTCAGGTGATTACCAGCAACAGCTACGCGGTGGTGCCGTTTCACATCGGCGAAGAGCGCTTTGCGAAGGAAGGTCAGGCGCTGGCCGCACTGGCCGGGAAACTCGCACGCGCTTCAGCCGATGCCTCCGGTGGCCGTGCGCGCGTGGCAGGTTCGATCCCGCCGTTGTTCGGCTCCTACCGTCCGGACTTGTACAAGCCGGAGCGGGCTGCCGAAATCCTGCAGCCGTTGGTGGCCGGTCTGACGCCCTATGTCGATCTCTGGCTGGCCGAGACCCAGAGCTGCATCCTCGAAGCGCAGACCATTCGCGCAGGCCTGCCAGTAGATGGCAAACCGTTCTGGCTGTCCTTCACGCTGCAGGACGAAGACACTGACGAAGTTCCACGTCTGCGTTCAGGCGAGCCCGTGGCAGATGCCGCCCGGGCAGCGGCTGAAATGGGCGTTGCGACCCTGCTGTTCAATTGCAGCCAGCCGGAAGTGATTGGAGGCGCCATCGATGCTGCACGCGAGGTGTTCAAAACGTTGAACGCTGATATCGCCATCGGTGCCTACGCCAACGCCTTCCCGCCGCAACCCAAGGACGCCAAGGCGAACGATGGTCTGGATGAACTGCGCGAAGATCTCGATCCGCAGGGCTATCAGCAGTGGGCGGTAGACTGGGTCAAGCGCGGTGCCACGCACATCGGCGGTTGCTGCGGTATCGGCCCTGAGCACATCGCGGTGCTGTCCCGCAGTCTTTGATCCTTCGCCTTTAAGCGCACAAAGAAAAACCCCGTGGCTCGCTGGAGTCCACGGGGTTTTTCAATTCAACGAGCAGCCATCGAATCAGGCGAAGCTCTGTTCCTGATTGGTTTTTTCAGTCAGTTCCAGATTCTCATCGTTCTGGGTGCTGACACGCTCGTAAAGCTCTGCGTCGGTTTCCAGCGCCTTTTCCCGAGCCGGGAAAATTTCGTTGAGCTTGGCAGCCCACTCGGTGCGGGTTTTTTCCGGGAAGCAGCGTTCGATCAGTTCCAGCATGATCGATACCGTCACCGAGGCGCCCGGCGAAGCACCGAGCAATGCTGCGAGTGAGCCATCCTTCGCCGAGACCAGCTCGGTACCGAATTGCAGCACACCGCCTTTCTTGGCGTCTTTCTTGATGATCTGCACGCGCTGACCGGCCACTTCCAGGCGCCAGTCTTCGGCTTTGGCTTCCGGATAGAAGCGACGCAACGACTCAAGACGCTGCTCCATGGACTGCATCACTTCGCTGACCAGGTACTTGGTCAGGTCCATGTTGTCGCGGGCCACCGCTAGCATCGGCTTGATGTTGGCCACGCGCACCGACAGCGGCAGGTCCATGAACGAACCGTGCTTCAGGAACTTGGTGGTGAAACCGGCGTAAGGTCCGAACAGCAGGGACTTCTTGCCATCGACTACGCGGGTATCCAGGTGCGGCACCGACATCGGCGGCGAACCCACTGCGGCCTGGCTGTAGACCTTGGCCTGGTGATGCTTGACCACTTCCGGGTTGTCGCAACGCAGCCACTGGCCACTGACCGGGAAGCCACCGAAACCCTTGCTCTCCTCGATGCCGGACATCTGCAGCAACGGCAATGCCGCGCCACCTGCACCGAGGAACACGAATTTGGCGTCGATCTGCCGGGTGCCGCCGCTGTTCACGTCCTTGATGGTCACGGTCCAGCCATCGCCCCTGCGGGTCAGGTCGGTCACGCGTTTGCAGTATTTGACCTGAGCGTCAGGCGCGCTGGAAAGGTGCTTGAGCAACTGATTGGTCAGTGCACCGAAGTTGACGTCGGTGCCGTTCATCATGCGCGTCGCAGCGATTTTTTCGTCCGCCGGACGGCCCGGCATCATCAGCGGCATCCACTCGGCAAGTTTGGCCTTGTCTTCGGTGTACTCCATCGACGAGAACGCGTGATGCTTGCGCATCGCCTCGAAGCGGGTCTTGAGGAACGAGATGCCGTTTTCGCCTTGAACGAAGCTCAGGTGCGGAACCGGATTGATGAACGACTTCGCCGAACCGAAGGTGCCCTTGCGGGCCAGGTAGGCCCAGAACTGCTTCGACACTTCGAACTGGGTGTTGATGTGCACCGCTTTCTTGATGTCGATAGAGCCATCGGCAGCAGGCGGGGTGTAGTTGAGTTCGCACAGGCCGGCGTGGCCGGTGCCTGCGTTGTTCCAGGGGTTGGAACTCTCTGCAGCACCGGAGTCCATGAGCTCAACGACTTCCAGCTTGAGGCCGGGGTCGAGCTCTTTGAGCAGTACGGCCAGCGTGGCACTCATGATGCCGGCTCCGACCAGTACTACATCGACTGCTTCGTTATGCGCCATTAACGCGTCTCCAAAATCTGCAGCACCAAATTGACGGCATACGATCCTGAGGCTGTGTGCCGGGATGTCGGGGCAAGGGTCTGGGTTGTGCCCATCGCTTCCCGGCCAGGATCGCCTGTCCGATTCTTCGCAATTTTTCGCATCTCTCGCGCAGGTCCCGGTCAGGCTCGATCAAGGTTCATCAATGAGGCATGAACGCATGTTTGAACCCGCTCGGCCATTCGACCATCGTCAAGGTACGGGTCACGCAGGCGACCTGAACCTGACGATCGTCGTCAGGCCCCGGTAATGGAGGCGCAGTCGCGGTCAGTCCTGTTCGAAAGGGCCGGTTCAGACGCTGATGGTGCATTTACAAACGCGTACCTATTCATTTGCTCGCCACACTCTTGTGAAGTAGTGAAACCGTTTTTCACGTTCTTTTGGAAACGCGAACCAAACCTCAAAAATGGCTGCGATAGCAGCTCTGGCAGATCGCTGCATACAAGGTGAGGCGCTGACAGACCAGAAAGGTTCGATAGGATTCGAGCGATTCTGCACCATTCATCGAGCACACCGGCGTGCAATGACCTGTGTGGGCGGCTCTCTGTGGGCAGAACGGAGGCGCTAATACGGCGATTAGCAGTGCTGCGAGGCCCGATCAGGAGACGTCCTTATAATCGGGGGGAGATTATAGCGATGAAACGACAGGAATTGATCGGTTTAAGTGACTTTTATTCGTGATCGGGTCAGGCGGTGATTAACTGGCGGCGCGTTGCTCGCACGTTACGCTGCGCAACACGGGCGCTAGCGGGCAGTGGCCGGTTCAACCAGTTGAGTCGCTGCTCGGTCACTTCGACCCACTCATGTCCTGATGGACGCTCGGCGCAGTGCTTGAACGCGCGGCAGATACCGGCGTGGTCCACGCGGGCGTAGTGGCGGTGCTGTGGGCGTGCGGTGAAGAGGGACCAGAAAAGATTCATGGCGCAGCTCCTTTCGTGAGTGAGCGTCGAGGCAGTGAAGGCAAGTCTGCCGCGCAGATATGACGCCCTGATTACATCTCGGGAACCTGAACCATCCACGGTTTATGACGGTCCCAGCCTTGTCGGTTGGCGGACACTGGTTTGCCGGTGTTGCACGCCGCTATACTGCGGCACATTTAGTGTCTGGTCCTTGGAGAGATGAGCATGCTGCGTCGCCTTTTGTTCGGTTTGCTTGCTGTAAGCAGTTTGACCCTGGTGGGCTGTGCCCATAGCCCGCAACAACTCAGCCCGCAACCCAAGCTGAACGCACAACTCGCGCCTGTCGGACGCGGTCAGCCGGTCATCGTGCGCGTGGTAGACGGTCGTCCTGGACCGACGCTGGGCACGCGCGGCGGCATGTACCCGGAGACCAGTTCGATCAGCGTCAGCGGCAACGACATCGTGCCCAAGCTGCAGGCTCAGGCTGAAGCCGCCGTGCGTCTGCTGGGTTTCACCCCGACTCAGGGTGGCGGCAACGCACCTCAGTTGACCGTGACCCTCGCAGACCTCAAGTATCAGTCGCCTAAAGAAGGCTTGTACGTGACCGAAGCCACCATTAGCTCGACCTTCCGCGCCGACGTTCGCAACAACGGCCGTAACTACAGCGGTCGTTATGCTGCGTCGCTGGACCAGCGTTTCGGCATGGCGCCTAACCAGGAAACCAACACCAAGCTGGTGAGTGATGTCCTGAGCGATGCGCTGACTCGCGTTTTCCAGGATCCGACCATCGGTTCGACCCTGTCGCAATAAATCAGCGCTGAATAAAAAGCCCGGCCCTCGATGAGAGGGCCGGGCTTTTTTACATCTGCAGGTCGCTGGCTGGATCAGGCTGCCTGCTGATAGAAGTCCAGAAAGCTGAAGCCGGTGTCTTGGTCCATGTCCGGCAGATCATGATGAACGTGACCGCCCAGAGCGCAGTAGACCAGCCAGTGGCGGTCCTGAACATTGAACGCCAAAGCATCGATCAGCTCCTGCTGTTCATCGCTCTGCGCGATCAGATAAAGGCGATCCTGGTTTTTTGCATGCAGCATGACAAGCTCCAAAAGGAAGGAAGTCCGTTTCTTGAGGAGCCACACAATGCCGAGGGCGCGTTACGGTTAGGTGACAGCGCGAGGGAAATTTCTTACAGGATGATTCGAGCCGTGGGCTTGGCTCACTGAGTGCGCAATCTTCACGAGCTGCGTGCCCACGCGTAGCACTCGTCGTTATATACAAGTCCGCCTCGACACTGATCGTGCCCATCGCTCCGCGTGGGCATGCCTCCCG
>NZ_JARVSO010000052.1:0-5651 GCF_030209155.1 Pseudomonas sp. fls2-241-TYG-175
TGAACTTCATACTCCATGAAGGCGCGGACAGCTTCCCAGTGAGCGATCGCCAACGATAGGCCTGCACACATAAACTCGACACTTACCTGCTGACCTGCCTGCTGGTAGCCCATCCCCATGGCGTACTGGCGATGCACGCCATATTGCGTCGCGCCCTGTGCCTGAACCACCCAGGCGGACAGTGACTCCCAGGGCACGAACGTGGGGGATTCTGCACCAGTGGGCATAAAGCAGACTTCACGGCGCTGGCGATTGAAACGCGTCGGGATGACTTTGGTGTACTTGTTATGGTTGTGGATCCAGACGAACAGACCAATGCTCAGACTAAATAGAAATATGCAGATGGTTGGCTCTAATGCAGCTGTAAAAACGCCTTGCATTGCATCGTTGATGTCAGAACCGCCGTAGCCAAAGCTCACGCCCAAAAGAGCGATGATGATCGGGCCACCCAGTAGCATGAAAATCGCAGCCGTAAATGGGCCGCCCAACGTCACTTGCCATGAAAACACCTGAGGTTTCCCACCCCCAAAATCCAGATAAGTATCATTGAGATCGCTCACATGGGGGCTGTGTGGGATTGCATCAGTGGGCAGCGGCAAGGGTGCGAGGTAAATGGTTTGCCCAGAGGGAAAACGCTCTACGTCTCCGGCACGGTGCGGCGTTGTGGTAGCGGGATCGGTCATACTGACATCAACGGTATTAGACATGCGAAGTAGTTTCCAGTGTCTGAGGCTCTACCGGGAGCAAAGGTGCCTGATGGACAGGCTGGGCCTGGTCAACCGAGGGAAAGGCACCTGAGCCCTTCGGATCTAGACGGATATAGTGGATTCGCTGTTGAGGCTGGCCATTGGAGCCCATACTTTGAACGGCCACCACCAACATCAGTTCCTCACCGGCCTTACCGACAATACGCTCATCGCTCTCTGAGTAATTTATACAGAGGACCACCTGATCGCCCTCATTTCTACGCAGCCCCGCAACGACCGGCTCGCTAAGAATTTCCCAACGCTCTGTGGTCAGTGCCCGATCAATGAGAATTTTGTTGATGCGGTAAGCTCCGATTTTCAACTGATGACTAGGCTGACCAGCTAACGGAGCCTGGAACGCCGTCATGTCGAGACCGGGTAAAACCAGATGTATGTCACCGATTTTGGCGCTCAGGAACAGGTTTTTCCACCATGAGTCGTATTCGACACGACCAACCTGCACGGAAGGTGCCTGCGTTATCGCCACAAGTGAAAGTTGGTATTCAGCGAGACTGAGAGATTTGCGTTTGCTCGCGTCTTTCCCCCACGGTGTGGTTTGTAGCCATTGGTCATGCGCGCTGGTGTTGTAGTAGTTGTAAATGTAGTTCCCTCCCAGCTCCAACGCAGTAAACAGGGCTCCAACAAGATTGGCACGAAAGAACACGCTCGATAATCGAGCGCCTGACGCGGCCCATGCAGCGGCTCTGACGGCTCCTTGTTCAGCAGCGATTACTGTGTATGTTGCACGGGCGGTGCTGCCCAGCCCGTATGCATTGCTAGCCAACAATCCCCCTGAACCCGCCATTGACATGGTAGCCCCGGCCTGAGCCCCATCATTTCCGCTACGTACAGCCTGCTCCCAACTGCTCTGGTAACCTTTGAAGCTGGCACCGGCAGCGTATATACCCAACACGTAGGTCATAGACCCCAAACCGATATGCAACTTGCCCATCTGAACTTGTAAATGACCTAACGAATGATTCTGCAACCCTTGCACAAGAAGTGAACTGCGGGCTGTCAGCGCTGTATCAAATATGCCTTGAGCAGCAGCGAACCCTGCCGCACCAGTAGCCGCCAATGCGTTTGTAAACGGTATCCAGGTTCTCTGATCTTTATTTTTGCCAAATGCTTCTTTAGCTACCTGGAGCAAATTCACCGCCTGCACAACAAACAACAATAACGCCGCCCCATCCCCCATCAGGTTTTGCTTCGGTGCGGCTTTTACGCCGTCTCGGAAATTTCTCATCAAGCCTGATATCTCTTGATGATTCGCTGGCGGGAAAACAACGGTAATCCCGGCACGTACAGGCGTTGCCCCATACAGCCGTGCGCTGTTGTCAGGCAGCTCGCCTATAGGGCTGAGTCCCCCTGCCAGACGGGCCTCACTGGCCATCAGCTGCTTTCGGGCGACCACTATTTCAGCCTGGAGCTGTTGAGCTTTTGGCGATTTGTGACCCGCCGTGCGCTTTACCTGATTTCGCTCTTGATTGAGTTTGCGTAAATGCCCCTGCTCTTCGAGCACGTCCTGAAGCGCACGCTTGAGCGCGGCCTTCTCGGCGTCTGACGCCAGGGTAAAGGTCACGCCCTCACGCTTCGCGGCATCCAGGATACGGATCGGCAAGGCGTTGGGTAAATGGCGGAAAAGCGTATCCAGATCAGGTATCGTCTGCCCCTTCAGCACCTGATCAAAGTCTGCCAGCATTTTTTCCATGCCGCGATTAAGCGCCGGAGTCATGGTCTGCTGTGCAGCGTCCGCCACCGCTCGCGTATCTTCCGGGAGCTCATCGAGGGCCGGCAAACGATGCTCCTCAATCTTTTTAAGGGTCTTCAGGTATTCAGGCACGTTGTTGAACAACGTGATACCCGCTGCCTGTGCGAAACCGTACTGAACCCAGACCGCCGTCTGCTCACTGTAGGGTAACGCGTAAAACATGGGGCGACTGAACTGCGGTGCTTCCTCCAGATACTTGAAGATCGCATCGCAGGCTTCATCGCTGCGGCAGATATCTTTCATGCACCCATATTCTGTCGCAAACGCCTGGCCAACCTGTTCTGTATTTTGAGGATCGAAATACCAGACATTTTTATGAAAACGACCGGCGCAAATCATGTCAGCTCTATCGGCGGTAATGCTGTCGAGTAGCCTGTTCCAACGCTTGATTGATCCCCTGTGCTCGAACAAGGCGTTATCCATCGCCTCACGGTCAATCAGGTCGTTAATACCGCGTTGCCCCATCCTGGCGCCATTGAGCACGTCCTTTATCCGGCGATTTTGCTCCTTGCCGAGTTTAAGCAGCGCGTCGAAGTGCTTGTTGACAAAGTCTTGAGGACATCCCTTGAAATGCTCACGGGTGTAGTAAATACGGTCAGCGTCCTCAATCCCCTGAGTGTCTATGTGTTGGCCTGCCATAGGGCCGCCGTACATTGCCATCTGCAACGCATGATCCAATGCCTGCTGTTGCAAATCGGCAAGCTCCGGCGGGACTGGACTTCCTTTGGGCGGGGTCATCAAACCGCCCTTGTTGAGGTATTCAAGCATCGCTTGCCGCGTGGTGCCCTGCTCAGGCTGTCGCATTCCTTTCAGATCGCCGAGCATCTGCTTGATGGCCGGATCATCACTGGCATCGGCCAGTCCGCCGATATCCTCCTGAGTAAGTTGAGTCAACGATTCGATATAGCAGGCAAGCAGGTAATCACGTTCGTTCGCGCGCTCTTGCGGTCCACCTTTTGCCCACGTATCAATCCAGTCGGCTACCTGATCCTGGTAATTGGCGAGATCTCGAAGGACGCCAATACTGTCCTCTACCACAAGATACAAGACATCCTGCTGGTACTCTGCCTCAATACAACTGCTCAACGGGGTCATTGACGTTTCGCGGAAGCGTTCGGGCTTCTCCCACAAATAGGGAATGCGTTCATGTTCAGGAGAGACGTAAACAGTGACTGAAGGAAGAAATGTCGCTTTTTCCTCAGGTTCATTACGTTTCCTCCGTTCAGCGTTTTCAGCGTCCTCGCGAGCCTTAGCCGCAGCTCTGTCGCGTTCAATCTGCTCGCTTTGCACACGAGCAGTCGCAACTTCTGCCAGCCAGCGCTCGGCCAGAGCAGGCGTCAACAAACTCGGACCGCCGGTTTCACAATTGGCCCGGTTCAAATCAACAGCCTGCATAAAAAACATACGCTCTGACTTGCTCTTGAGCACCTGACGACACTTCTTTGCCGTCCACTGAACCTCGGAATAGTTAACGTAAAGAATGCTGCGTTTCGAGTACACCAACACAGGCTTTTCAATCGGGCTCTGGCGTTTGTCGCTGCTGACGTCAGGACCCTGCGACAGCCTTGCGCTGACCAGACCATCAATGACTCGATACTCCGACAGCTCATCATTCTGACTGTCGATCACGTAGAGCCATCCATCACGCAGAAGACGGATCCCCAAAGGACGCGTGCCAAGTTTGTAAGGAACAGGTATTTCACCCGATGGGTCAAGAGCAGTGCCGTTCACCAGCCCATAACGCAAAGGCACCAGTTGAATCTTACCCTTCATCAGCGGGCATGAGCCTGTAGAGCTTCTGGCATCCTCGCGACTCACGCTGACGTTGTTAGGATTTTTTCCTGAGGTGGCGGGCGTGCTCATCCGTGGCTCCCTTGCAGGCTTTCAGCCCTTTCCCTGGCGATACTGGCGACATGCTCAATCCGTTGAGTAGGAGAAAGCGTTGACGGCGTTTCAAGCAACGTATCGAGGTCTGGATGCTCGGTCATGGCATGAGGTCCGAGAAATCCGTGGATGTTGGCGTAGAGCGTGATTTCCAGTTCGCTGCCGAACCCTCGCTCATAAGCATTCGAGGCAAGCGTATAGAGATATTTCCAGCGATCCAGAGCGTCAAGGTGCACTTGGAACGCTGGGAAATATTCCCGCATATGCCGGTCAAGACGGATGACCACCGACCTGAAATTCACCTCGTCCAGCAATGTGACTTGTGATTCGCTCAACCGATACGGTTCGACGTGAGAGGTCACGGGAGCTTTAGCGGGACGGCGGTGGTTGTGCCAGCACCTCAGCGCCGCATCGGCAGTCAGAACGTGCGAGCAAGGCCCGAACAATGTGGCGTCTCCCCGTTGCATGCTCTGGTCCAGCAAGGCGTGCGCCACCGCCGGATCCGCGAGGCGAAGGAGCACCTGTTGGCCCTGGGGATGAGTCACACAGATCAACCAGCGAAAGTGATCCAGAACGGTTTGCCAAGGCTGATCGCTGAAGACGAGGTAACCCCACTCTTCGTCGGCGTGCGCCAGAAACTGCTGACAGATCGGATCACGCTCGCTGTTCAGGCGGACCAGGCACGGCGAGATATCGGTCAACCCTGACCAACGCGTCCCCAGATAAAGAGGCTGGTAATCCGGCGCCTCGGACCATGTGTATAACTGCTGAGGCAACTTGTCGACGCTGACTCCATCCAGCAGCAGTGCGACGGTTCCCCGCCAAGGTAGATCACGAGGCAAATGCTCGCTCAGCGGCCGTTCAATTCCGTGCATTTGATGTCTCCAGTCTGGCCTTTTCACAGATGGCGCAGATCGGCTTCCTCTGCATCAATGCCTGTCGTTGTGCGGGCACCAATACCTGCCCCGCCTCATCAGCATCGGCCTGCTGCAACGGGCCGGGCTTCAGCGGGGCGGCCGGTGTGCCGCTGCCGGGACTGCCGCCGGTATTGACGTTGATCACCGGACCGCTCAGGGTGACGCCGCTGGCGTCGATCTTGATGAAGCTGCCACCGACCTTCAGGGTCAGTTCTTTGCCCGCTTCGATCACCATCTTCATGCCAGCGCTCAGATGGATTTCCTGGCCAGCGTCGAGAAACTGGCCTGTGCCGATCTTCACGTGCTGATTGACCGCCACGGTCAGGTGATCGT
>NZ_JARVSO010000008.1:0-1979 GCF_030209155.1 Pseudomonas sp. fls2-241-TYG-175
CGTAACCGCTCCATAAACCCCACATTCAAAGCACTAAGCTAATGCCAGATGCTGGGCTCCCGATTCTCTCAGGAGCCCATCGACCATGATGCGACCCGATGCCAAAGTCGAAAAAGTGTACCTCTACCCCAAACCTGTGGACTTTCGAAAATCCATCGACGGACTGGCTGCTCTGGTCGAACTGGATATCAAGATTGCCGTGTTCGACCCGGTACTTTTCGTTTTCCTCAACAAGCCGCGCAACCGAGTGAAAATCTTGTACTGGGAGCGCAACGGCTTCTGCCTTTGGCTCAAACGCCTGGAATCGGAGCGATTCAAAACATCGCCCGATGCCACCGACGAGGCGATTGTCCTGACCGCTCAGGAACTGAACTGGCTGCTCGACGGTTTTGACCTCTGGCGTAACCGTCCCCATCAGGTTCTGACGCCGCGATTCGTGGCCTGATTCGGTATAATCCAGGGCATGAAATCCATGCCCGACAACCTTCCCGACGATCTCCAACTGCTCAAGAAAATGCTTGCGAAGATGCAGTCGCGGGTCGGTTTTCTAGAAGAAGAGAACGCATTGCTGCGCCAGCGCTTGTTCGGACGCAAGTCCGAGCAAACAGCCGATCCGGCTACACCGCAGTTGGCGCTCTTCAACGAAGCCGAAAGCGTCGTCGAAGCTACCGACGAAAACGCTGAAGAAGAGGTTGTCGCCCCCGCTAAGCGCCGTGGCAAACGCAAGCCACTGCCTGCCGACCTGCCGCGCATCGAAGTCATCCACGAACTTCCCGAGCATGAACTGACTTGCGTCTGCGGCTGCCGCAAACACGCCATTGGCGAGGAAGTCAGCGAGCAGCTTGAAATCGTGCCGATGCAGATCCGGGTCATCAAGCATGTTCGTAAAGTCTATGGCTGCCGCGACTGCGAAACGGCACCCGTCACAGCAGACAAGCCAGCTCAACTGATTGAAAAGAGCATGGCCAGCCCCAGCGTTCTGGCGATGTTGCTGACTACCAAATACGTTGACGGTTTACCGCTTCATCGATTTGAAAAAGTACTGGGCCGCCACGGCATTGATATCCCCCGCCAAACCCTCGCTCGCTGGGTGATCCAGTGCGGCGAACACTTCCAGCCGCTGCTGAATTTGATGCGCGACCGGCTACTGGAAAGCCGCGTCATCCACTGCGACGAAACGCGCGTGCAAGTGCTGAAAGAACCAGATCGAGAACCGAGTAGCCAATCCTGGATGTGGGTGCAAACCGGCGGCCCACCGGATAGGCCGGTCATCCTTTTTGACTACTCCACCAGCCGGGCGCAGGAGGTGCCAACGCGCCTGCTCGAGGGTTATCGCGGTTACGTAATGACCGATGATTACGCCGGTTACAACGCCTTGGGCGCCCAAACCGGAGTCGAGCGTCTAGGCTGCTGGGCGCATGCTCGACGCAAGTTTGTTGAAGCACAGAAAGTGCAGCCCAAAGGTAAAACGGGGCGTGCCGATATCGCGCTGAACCTGATCAACAAGCTGTATGGTATCGAACGAGATTTAAAAGAAGTCGGCGATGAACATCGCCACGAAAGCCGACAGCAAAACAGCCTACCGGTGCTGAAGCAGTTGCACGCATGGCTGGAGAAAACGCAGCCACAAGTGACGGCGCAAAATGCGCTGGGCAAAGCCATCAGCTACCTGGCCAGTAACTGGATCAAGCTGGTGCGCTACACCGAAGCCGGTTACTTGCCGATCGACAACAATGCGGCAGAGCGTGCGATCAGACCCTTCGTTATCGGGCGCAAGAACTGGCTGTTCAGCGACACGCCCAAAGGCGCGATGGCCAGCGCTCAACTTTATAGTTTGGTTGAGACGGCTAAAGCCAACGGCCAAGAGCCCTATGCGTGGCTGCGCCACGCACTGGAACGCCTGCCAACGGCGACATCGGTTGACGATTACGAAGCCTTGCTGCCGTGGAACTGCGAACCTCGACTTCACAGCTAAGCGC
>NZ_JARVSO010000054.1:0-1757 GCF_030209155.1 Pseudomonas sp. fls2-241-TYG-175
GGTTACCTGAAGCTTAGAAGCTTTTCTTGGAAGCATGGCATCAACCACTTCGTGTCCTAAAGGACACTCGTCATCAGCTCTCGGCCTTGAGATCCCGGATTTACCTAAGATCTCAGCCTACCACCTTAAACCTGGACAACCAACGCCAGGCTGGCCTAGCCTTCTCCGTCCCTCCATCGCAATAACCAGAAGTACAGGAATATTAACCTGTTTTCCATCGACTACGCTTTTCAGCCTCGCCTTAGGGACCGACTAACCCTGCGTCGATTAACGTTGCGCAGGAAACCTTGGTCTTTCGGCGTGGGTGTTTTTCACACCCATTGTCGTTACTCATGTCAGCATTCGCACTTCTGATACCTC
Source organism: Pseudomonas sp. fls2-241-TYG-175 (assembly GCF_030209155.1). NCBI lineage: Bacteria > Pseudomonadati > Pseudomonadota > Gammaproteobacteria > Pseudomonadales > Pseudomonadaceae > Pseudomonas > Pseudomonas sp. fls2-241-TYG-175. Next base: position 361 of record NZ_JARVSO010000054.1, read on the forward strand.
CAGCAAGCTTCTCAACTCACCTTCACAGGCTTACAGAACGCTCCTCTACCGCATCACCAAAGGTGATACCCGTAGCTTCGGTGCATGGTTTGAGCCCCGTTACATCTTCCGCGCAGGCCGACTCGACTAGTGAGCTATTACGCTTTCTTTAAAGGGTGGCTGCTTCTAAGCCAACCTCCTAGCTGTCTAAGCCTTCCCACATCGTTTCCCACTTAACCATGACTTTGGGACCTTAGCTGACGGTCTGGGTTGTTTCCCTTTTCACGACGGACGTTAGCACCCGCCGTGTGTCTCCCATGCTCGGCACTTGTAGGTATTCGGAGTTTGCATCGGTTTGGTAAGTCGGGATGACCCCCTAGCCGAAACAGTGCTCTACCCCCTACAGTGATACATGAGGCGCTACCTAAATAGCTTTCGAGGAGAACCAGCTATCTCCGAGCTTGATTAGCCTTTCACTCCGATCCACAGGTCATCCGCTAACTTTTCAACGGTAGTCGGTTCGGTCCTCCAGTCAGTGTTACCTAACCTTCAACCTGCCCATGGATAGATCGCCCGGTTTCGGGTCTATTCCCAGCGACTAGACGCCCTATTAAGACTCGCTTTCGCTACGCCTCCCCTATTCGGTTAAGCTTGCCACTGAAAATAAGTCGCTGACCCATTATACAAAAGGTACGCAGTCACCCAACAAAGTGGGCTCCCACTGCTTGTACGCATACGGTTTCAGGATCTATTTCACTCCGCTCTCCGCGGTTCTTTTCGCCTTTCCCTCACGGTACTGGTTCACTATCGGTCAGTCAGTAGTATTTAGCCTTGGAGGATGGTCCCCCCATATTCAGACAAGGTTTCTCGTGCCCCGTCCTACTCGATTTCATTGCAAAGAGACTTTCGCGTACAGGGCTATCACCCACTATGGCCGCACTTTCCAGAGCGTTCCGCTACTCTCAATCCAACTTAAGGGCTGGTCCCCGTTCGCTCGCCACTACTAAGGGAATCTCGGTTGATTTCTTTTCCTCAGGGTACTTAGATGTTTCAGTTCCCCTGGTTCGCTCCATACACCTATGTATTCAGTGTAAGGTAACTGTCTTATGACAGCTGGGTTCCCCCATTCAGACATCTCCGGATCACAGTCTGTTTGCCGACTCCCCGAAGCTTTTCGCAGGCTACCACGTCTTTCATCGCCTCTGACTGCCAAGGCATCCACCGTATGCGCTTCTTCACTTGACCATATAACCCCAAGCAATCTGGTTATACTGTGAAGACGACATTCGCCGAAAGTTTGTTCTCACAAACTTTACCTTAGCCTGCTCACCACCAGTGAAAGTGGTCAACAGTCTATTTCTTTCTATCACATACCCAAATTTTTAAAGAACGATCTAATCAAAGACTAGAAATCAACA
>NZ_JARVSO010000030.1:0-1451 GCF_030209155.1 Pseudomonas sp. fls2-241-TYG-175
TCGTTCGTGACGCAAACTTTCGGTTCGTGTCGTCTTCACAGTCACCGCAATCTGTGCTCAATCGAGTCGCAGATTGCTTGGGTGTTATATGGTCAAGCCTCACGGGCAATTAGTATTGGTTAGCTCAACGCCTCACAGCGCTTACACACCCAACCTATCAACGTCGTAGTCTTCGACGGCCCTTCAGGGAACTCAAGGTTCCAGTGAGATCTCATCTTGAGGCAAGTTTCCCGCTTAGATGCTTTCAGCGGTTATCTTTTCCGAACATAGCTACCCGGCAATGCCACTGGCGTGACAACCGGAACACCAGAGGTTCGTCCACTCCGGTCCTCTCGTACTAGGAGCAGCCCCTCTCAAATCTCAAACGTCCACGGCAGATAGGGACCGAACTGTCTCACGACGTTCTAAACCCAGCTCGCGTACCACTTTAAATGGCGAACAGCCATACCCTTGGGACCGGCTTCAGCCCCAGGATGTGATGAGCCGACATCGAGGTGCCAAACACCGCCGTCGATATGAACTCTTGGGCGGTATCAGCCTGTTATCCCCGGAGTACCTTTTATCCGTTGAGCGATGGCCCTTCCATACAGAACCACCGGATCACTAAGACCTACTTTCGTACCTGCTCGACGTGTCTGTCTCGCAGTCAAGCGCGCTTTTGCCTTTATACTCTACGACCGATTTCCGACCGGTCTGAGCGCACCTTCGTACTCCTCCGTTACTCTTTAGGAGGAGACCGCCCCAGTCAAACTACCCACCATACACTGTCCTCGATCCGGATAACGGACCTGAGTTAGAACCTCAAAGTTGCCAGGGTGGTATTTCAAGGTTGGCTCCACGCAGACTGGCGTCCACGCTTCAAAGCCTCCCACCTATCCTACACAAGCAAATTCAAAGTCCAGTGCAAAGCTATAGTAAAGGTTCACGGGGTCTTTCCGTCTAGCCGCGGATACACTGCATCTTCACAGCGATTTCAATTTCACTGAGTCTCGGGTGGAGACAGCGCCGCCATCGTTACGCCATTCGTGCAGGTCGGAACTTACCCGACAAGGAATTTCGCTACCTTAGGACCGTTATAGTTACGGCCGCCGTTTACCGGGGCTTCGATCAAGAGCTTCGCTTGCGCTAACCCCATCAATTAACCTTCCGGCACCGGGCAGGCGTCACACCCTATACGTCCACTTTCGTGTTTGCAGAGTGCTGTGTTTTTAATAAACAGTCGCAGCGGCCTGGTATCTTCGACCGGCGTGGGCTTACGCAGTAAATGCTTCACCCTCACCGGCGCACCTTCTCCCGAAGTTACGGTGCCATTTTGCCTAGTTCCTTCACCCGAGTTCTCTCAAGCGCCTTGGTATTCTCTACCCAACCACCTGTGTCGGTTTGGGGTACGGTTCCTGGTTACCTGAAGCTTAGAAGCTTTTCTTGGAAGCATGGCATCAACCACTTCGTGT